>NZ_JBEZYB010000055.1:0-53506 GCF_040638285.1 Amycolatopsis sp. NPDC026612 | reverse complement strand
CCCCAATGTGGCCTTGGGTGCGTTGAACGCACCGAAGGCCACATTGGGGCGCTTGGTCCGGAGCCGAGATCGGGGACGCGCGACACTAGGACGTTTCCCCAGCGGGGGGTTCGGCGGCGGCGTCGAGCCCGGCGATGCCGAGGACGCGGTCGTCGGTGTTGCGCTGGGCGTCCCGCTTCTCCAGCGCGGCGACGGCGTCCTGGTACTCGCCGAGGATGCGCTTCTGGAGGGCGAACATCTCGCGTTCCTCGGCGGGTTCGGCGTGGTCGTAGCCGAGGAGGTGGAGCACGCCGTGCACGGTGAGCAGGTGCAGCTCGTCGATCAGGCCGTGGCCCGCGGTCTTGGCCTGGTCCTTGGCGAACGCCGGGCAGAGCACGATGTCCCCGAGCAGTGCCGGTGACGCGTCGGGCGCGTCGGGGCGGCGGGAGGAGTCGAGCTCGTCCATCGGGAAGGCCATGACGTCGGTGGGGCCAGGGAGGTCCATCCAGCGTTCGTGGAGGTCTTCCATGACCTCGAGGGTGACGAGGAGGATGGACAGCTCGGCGAGCGGGCTGACCTCCATCTTGTCGAGGGCGTAGCGCGCGGCGGAAACGATGGACGTCTCGTCGACGTCGACGCCGGATTCGTTGGCGATCTCGATGCTCACCGCCGGTTGCCCTTCCAGCCGTCGTTCTGCTGCGCGTCCTGCACGGCCTGCCACTTCTCGTAGGCGTCGACGATGCTGGCGACGAGCCGGTGCCGGACGACGTCCTGGCTGGTGAGTTCGGCGAAGTGGAGGTCTTCGACGCCGGTGAGGATGTCTCGGACGACGCGGAGGCCGCTGCGCTGCCCGCTGGGCAGGTCGACCTGGGTGATGTCGCCGGTGACGACGATCTTGGACCCGAAGCCGAGCCGGGTGAGGAACATCTTCATCTGCTCGGGCGTGGTGTTCTGGGCCTCGTCGAGGATGATGAAGGCCTCGTTGAGCGTCCGGCCGCGCATGTAGGCGAGCGGCGCGATCTCGATGGTGCCTGCCTGCATGAGCCGCGGGATGGACTCGGGCTCGACCATGTCGTGCAGCGCGTCGTAGAGGGGCCGCAGGTAGGGGTCGATCTTCTCGTTCAGGGTGCCGGGCAGGTAGCCGAGGCGTTCGCCGGCTTCGACGGCCGGGCGGGTCAGCACGATGCGGGTGACCTGCTTGGCCTGGAGGGCCTGGACGGCCTTCGCCATGGCGAGGTAGGTCTTGCCGGTGCCGGCGGGGCCGATGCCGAAGACGACGGTGTGCTTGTCGATGGCGTCGACGTAGCGCTTCTGGTTGAGCGTCTTGGGCCGGATGGTCTTGCCGCGGCGGGAGACGATGTTGAGGCTGAGGACCTCGGCCGGCGAGGCGTCGCCGGTGGAGAGCATGCCGATGGTGCGGCGGACGGTGTCGGGTCCGACCTGCTGGCCGCCGGTGGCGAGCTGCACGAGCTCGGCGAAGACGCGTTCGGCGAACGCGACGTCGGCGGGCGGACCGGTCAGCGTGACTTCGTTGCCGCGAACGTGCACGTCAGCGGCCAGGAGCTCCTCGGCGACACGCAGGTTCTCGTCGCGCGACCCGAGCAGGCTGAGAGCGGCAGCGTCAGGAATGGGGAACCGGGACTGAGCCGCTGGGACGGCGGCATCCTCGGTCTTGGCGACGTCCCCGGGGACGTCGGGTCGGGCGGCACCACCCGGTACGGTTCCGGCCACGTGGCCTCAGGCCTGCTTTCTCGGTGAGGGAGAACGGACCCCACCGATGCTACTGGCAGCGCCCGGCAAGACGCAGGCCGGTTTCCCTAGTCCTCGTCGGGAGCCCCGAACAGCCCGAGCGGCTCCCCGCCCAGGACATGGGCGTGAACGTGAAAAACGGTCTGCCCGGCATCCCCACCGGAGTTGAAGACAACCCGATACCCGCTCTCAAGGATGCCCTCGAGCTCGGCAACCTTCCGAGCAGCAGCGACAACATCGGCCAGCAGCTGCGGATCAGCAGCACCAAGCTCGCCCACATTCCGGTACCGCTTCCGAGGCACGACGAGCACATGAACGGGCGCCTGAGGCCGAATATCCCGGAAGGCAAAGGTGGTCTCATCTTGATAGACGACATCGGCAGGGATCTCCCCACCAACGATCCGTTCAAAGAGAAGATCGGCATCACTCTCGCTCATAAGAGCACCCTAGCCACCCACCCCACGACCAACCACAACACGCCCCACCACCACAACACGCCCCACGCCCCACGCCCAAACGCAACTCACCCCACCATCGAACGCAACACGCCTCACGGACCGAACGACGACGGCACAGGCGGGGGGTCCGGGGGCGTGCCCCCGGCTGGGGGCCTGGGGGTTTGACCCCCAGAAGACGAGGACGAAACCAAGCCGCGGCACCACCTGCGAGCGAAGCGAGCAGGAAGGTGCCGCGGCGGCGGTGAAGCCTGGGGGTCGCCTCACCGCGACCGCGGCGGCCGCCGGACCGAGGGGGGAGGTGCCCGGCGGGGTCTGTGTCTTCCCAGTGGCGCACCGAAACTTTGAGTGGTGCGTTAATCAACGAGAGTAACCGGTCGGAGCGTGATCGCGCCATAACTGGGCGCCAAATTTTCGCTTTTTTCGCTGCTGATCTTCTACTGCCACCTGGTCGTGAGGGCGCCGAGCGCGCCGAGGGCGACCGCGGCGGCCGTGGAGGTGCGCAGGACTGTGGTGCCGAGGCGGACCGCTCGGGCGCCGGCGCCGGTCAGGGTCCGGAGTTCCTCGTCGGTGATGCCGCCTTCGGGTCCGACGACCAGGAGGATGTCGCCGGTGTCGGGCAGTGGCAGGTCGGCGAGCCGGTCGGGGATGTCGGACTCGAGGACGATCGTCAGTGCCATCGTGGCCACGAGTCCGGCGAGCTCGTCGGTCGTGGCGGGTTCGGTGACGTCGGGGACGTGGGCGCGGCGGGCTTGTTTGGCGGCGGCGCGGGCGGTGGCGCGCCAGCGGGCGAGGGCTTTCTCGCCGCGGCCGCCGTCTTCCCACTTGGCGACGCTGCGGGCTGCTCGCCAGGGCACGATCGCGTCGACGCCGGCCTCGGTGGCGAGTTCGACGGCGAGTTCGCCGCGGTCGCCCTTGGCCAGTGCCTGGGCGACCAGGACGCGCAGGGCGGGTGGTTCCTCGGTCCAGTGCTCCTCGATCGACAGGGTCAGGAGCGGGTCGCGGCCGGTCCGGACGCCTTCGACGACGCAGCGGGCCATCGTGCCGGCGCCGTCGGAGAGGACGAGCCGTTCGCCCGCGCGCAGGCGCCGGACGGTGGCCGCGTGCCGGGCTTCCTCGCCGTCGAGGACCGCGTGTCCCGAGGTGGGCACGGAGGGGGCGAGGAAGACCGGCAGGGTGGTGTCGGGCACGGGTCAGCGGTGGTTCTTGGCGCGCAGCTTGGAGAACAGCCCGCCGTGCTTGGTGCCGTTGGACGCCAGGGTGGGGACCTCTTCGCCGCGCTGCTGGGCGAGCTCGACGAGGAGTTCACGCTGGGCTTCGTCGAGCTTGGTGGGGACGACGACGTCGATGTGGACGTGCAGGTCGCCGCGGCCGTCGACGCGGCCGGAGGACCGCAGCCGCGGCATGCCCTTGCCGGTGAGGACGAGCTCGGCGTTGGGCTGGGTGCCCGGTTCGACGTCGAGTTCGTAGTCGCCGTCGACGAGGGTGGAGATCGGCACCGTGGCGCCGAGGGCGGCGGTGGTCATCGGGATGCGGAAGTTGCAGTGCAGGTCGTGGCCCTGCCGGACGAACACCTCGTGCGGGGTCTCGTCGATCTCGACGTACAGGTCGCCGGCCGGGCCGCCGCCGGGGCCGACCTCGCCCTGGCCGGAGAGGCGGATGCGCATGCCGTCGCCGACGCCCGGCGGGATCTTGGCCGTGACGTTGCGGCGGGCGCGGATGCGGCCGTCGCCGCCGCACTGGCGGCAGGGGTCGGGGATGACCTCGCCGAAGCCGCGGCAGACCGGGCAGGGGCGGGCGGTGACGACCTGGCCGAGGAAGGACCGCTGGACGGACTGGACCTCGCCGGCGCCGCCGCAGGTGTCGCAGGTCTTGACCGAGGTGCCCTCGCTGGTGCCCGCACCGCGGCAGAGGTCGCACACGATGGCGGTGTCGACGGCGATTTCCTTGTCGGCCCCGGTGGCGCACTCCTCGAGGCTGAGGCCGAGCCGGATGAGCGCGTCGGAGCCGGGCTGGACGCGGCTGCGCGGGCCGCGCCCGCGCCCCCCGCCTCCGCCGGCGCCGCCGAAGAAGGCGTCCATGATGTCGCCGAGGCCGCCGAAGCCGGCGAACGGGTCGCCGCCGCCCCCGCCGCGCGCGCCGCCGTCCATCGGGTCGCCCCCGAGGTCGACGATCTTGCGCTTCTGCGGGTCGGACAGCACCTCGTAGGCCGTCGTGACTTCGCCGAACTTGTGCTGCGCGTCTTCCGACGGGTTGACGTCGGGGTGCAGCTCCCGGGCCAGCTTCCGGTACGCGCGCTTGATCTCCTGATCGCTCGCGTTCTTGGCCACCCCGAGGATGCCGTAGTAGTCCCTCGCCACCGTCTCTGCTTCTCCTTCTGCTCTGCCCGGCTCAGCGGCCGGCCAGGATCTGCCCCACGTAGTTGGCGACCGCCCGGACCGCGGCGATCGTGCCGGGGTAGTCCATCCGGGTCGGGCCGACCACCCCCATGCCGCCGAGCACCACGTCGTCGCGGCCGTAGCCGATCGAGACGACGGAGGTGCTGCGCATCTGCTCGTCTTCATTTTCCTCACCGATGCGCACCGTGATCGCACCGGGGTTGCGCGCGGCGGCCAGCAGCTTGAGCACGACGACCTGTTCCTCGAGCGCTTCGAGGACCTGGCGCAGCGAGCCGGGGAAGTCGGCGACGTTCCGCGTGAGGTTGGCGGTGCCGCCGAGCACCAGGCGTTCTTCCGGGTGCTCGGCCAGTGACTCGACCAGCACCGTCGTGACGCGGATGAGGGCGTCCCGCAGCTCGCCGGGCGATTTGTCGGGCAGCTCGGCGACGCGCGCCGCGGCGTCGTTGAGCCGCCGCCCGGCCATGGCCGTGTTGAGCACGCTGCGGAGCCGGGCCACGTCCTCCTCGGTGACGACGTCGCCGAGGTCGACCGTGCGCTGGTCGACGCGCCCGTTGTCGGCGATCAGGACCAGCATCAGCCGAGCCGGGGTGAGCGGCACCACTTCGAGGTGCCGCACCTTGGCGTTGGTCAGCATCGGGTACTGGACGACGGCGACCTGGCGGGTCAGCTGTGCGAGCAGCCGGACCGAGCGCTTGAGGACGTCGTCGAGGTCGGTGCCGCTGTCGAGGAACGTGGTGATGGCCTTGCGTTCGGCGGTGGAGAGCGGCTTGATCTCCGAGAGCCGGTCGACGAAGAGGCGGTAACCCTTGTCGGTCGGGACGCGACCGGCACTGGTGTGCGGCTGGGTGATGTAGCCCTCTTCTTCGAGCGTCGCCATGTCGTTGCGCACCGTGGCGCTCGACACACCCAGGTTGTGCCGCTCGACGATCGCTTTGGACCCGACCGGTTCCTGGTTGGACACGTAGTCGGCCACGATCGCGCGCAGCACGTCGAAGCGGCGTTCCTCCGCGTTGGCCACCGGTTCCTCACCTACCTCGCTCGCTGCTCGATCCGAGTTTACGGAAGCCTGAGCCGGTTGCGCTCAACGCGGGGCGTCCCGCGTCGGGTAAAGAGCACGCAAACCGATACCCATGCATTGTTCTGGCCCGGGATTTTGCGCTTGAAAGGGGAACCGAAACCGGGTTTGCTCCCTCTGATCCACGTCACTTTCCCCGACTTCCGAGGTCGCCGTGAACAATTTTGCCCCGGCTTCGGCCGGTATGCCCGAAATCGCCCGGCGCGCGGCCGAGGCGAAGGCGCGGCTGGAGCGCGTCTCGGCGACCGCCACGAGTGCCGACGGAGCCGTCACGGTCACCGTCAACACCGCCGGTGCGCTGCAGGAACTCACCTTCGGCCCGCGCGCGGACGAGCTGCCGCGGACGCGGCTGGCCCAGGTGGTCCTGGCCACGGCCCGCCGGGCCCAGGTCGACGCCGCCCAGCAGCTCGCCGGCATCATGGCGCCGGTCATCGGCGAGCACAGCGAGGCAATGGAATTCCTCCGGGAACAGATTCCGGCGCCCGCCGTACCCGAAGAGGAAGCGGCAGCACCGCCGCGCTGGGAATTCACCGAAGAGCGGCGCGAAAGCCCGACTCCGCCGCCCGCGCGTCCGGCCCGGCCCCGCCCGGCCGACGACGAAGACTTCGGCGGCCCGATCCTGCGCCGGGGGCAGTGATGGCGGGCAAAGCGATGAAGGTCGACTTCGACGTCCTCGGCGGCCACGAGGACGAGATCCGCGAAATCGCCGGCAAGGTCCAGCAGGCGGTCGACGCGGCGGGCACCGCGCAGGCGCTCGACTTCGACGCGTTCGGGCTGGTCGGGCAGGTCTTCGCGGTGCCGATCCAGGCGTGGGTGGACACCGCGGACGGCTTCCTGAACGCGGCCGTCGAGGCCGGCCACGAGGTGGCCGACCGGATCAAGACCGCGCACACGGCGTTCCGCGACCACGAACAGACGACGAAGAGCCTGATCGAGGGCATCGGCAAGGAGCTGCCGGCATGACCGAGACGCAGGAGAACCCCCTGGTCGCGACCGCCGAATCACCGGGCGGCTTCTGGAGCGGCATGGGCGACGGCTCGAAGGGCGAGCTGGACAACGTCAACGCCCAGACCGGCGGCGCCGGCATCTTCAGCGACGCGGCCTCGACGCTGACCGACGCCCGCAACGGCGACTGGGGCAACCTCGCCATGGACGTCGGCACCGACGCCCTCGACCTGCTCGGCGCGGCGATGGACCCGCTCGGCACGCTGGCCAGCGCGGGCGTCGGCTGGCTGATCGAGCACATCAGCTTCCTGAAGGACGGCCTCGACAAGCTCGCCGGCAAGCCCGAGGCGGTCACCGCCAAGGCCGTGACCTGGACGAACATCGCGAAGCAGCTCACCGAGACGGCCGAGCAGTACGAGCAGCAGGCGAAGAAGGTCCAGCAGTCGTTCAGCGACTGCGGATCCGCCGAGGCCTACCAACGGACGGCCGAGAGCTACGTCGGTGTGCTGCGCGGGGCCGCCTCGCACGCCGAAGGCGCGTCGACCGCGATGAACATCGGCGCCGCGCTGGTCGGCACCGAGCGCGGGCTGATCCGCGACCTGATCTCGTCGTTCGTGGGCGAGCTGATCGTCAAGGCGCTGGCCGCGCTCGCGGCGTCCTGGTGCACCTTCGGCGGGACCATCGCGGCGTTCATCGCCGACACCGTGATCGAGGGCGGCGTGCTCGCCGAGAAGATCAGCACGCGCATCGCGAAGATCGTCGAAAAGCTGGAGGGCCTCGCGAAGGGCGCCGGCAAGTCGAAGGCGGCCCTCGAAAGCGCGGCGGACGCGCTGAAGAAGGTGGGCAAGGGCGTCGACAAGATCGTGGACAAGAGCGTCGACACGGCCGCGAACATCGAGCGCCGGGCCAACGAGCTCAAGCAGGCGGGCAAGGAGGCGAAGTCCGCCGAGGAGACCGCCGACCAGTGGGGCCAGGCGTGGAAGGACAAGGTGCCCGGCCGCGAAAAGCTCGAAGGCCCCGGTGACAAGTTCTCCGAGGACGGCCGCAGCGTGCTGAACCAGCACAAGCTGCGCGAGCCCGGCGAGCCGGTGCACTGGAACACCGCCGACACGGTCGGCGTGGTCACCGAAGGCCGCCGCCAGGAGAACGAGCAGTACGACCGGTACCACGAGGGCCAGGAAGCCTACGAGAAGGAACACCCCGAAGGGGAGGGCGAGTGAGTGACGAGGCCGGGGTGGAGCCGGCCAACCGCAGCGGGCGGCTCCACCCCGGGCAGCGCGGCGCGCTGCTCGACCTGAACTTCTGGGTGGCGGCGGTCCTGGTCGTGGCCGGGCTCGTGCTCACGGTGGGCCTCGGGGTGGTGGCGGAGACCGCGGGCGAGGCGCTGGGCACCGTGGTCCCGCTCCTGGCGATCACCGGCTGGTTCGCGTTCGTCTGCTGGCGCCGGCTCGCCGACGCCTTCGGAGGCCGGCTGGCCGCGGTCACCGGCTGGACGCACGACTTCGACACCGCCCGCGTCACCGACGAGTACCCGATCGGCCTGCACCGCAGCCCGCCGGGGTTCAAGAGCCTGGAGTCGTTCAGCCTGCGCGCCGGCGGCCGGACCTACCCGCTGGAGAGGAAGCTCCGCGAGCGGATCCGGCCGGACCGGGTCAACACCGTGCTCATCGCTCCGCGCAGCAAGCTGCTGATCAACGTCCTCCCGGCTTGACCGGCACTTTCACGTGAAAGTGACCTGGAGCGACCACTCCGGATCACTTTCACGTGAAAGCTACGCCTCAGGAGTTGCGCGGAAAACCCAGGTTGACGCCCGCGTGCGAGCGGTCCGGCCAGCGGGACGTGACCACCTTCGTCCGGGTGAAGAAGTGGAACCCCTCCGGCCCGTACGCGTGGCTGTCGCCGAACAGCGAGTCCTTCCAGCCGCCGAAGGAGTAGTAGCCGACCGGGACGGGGATCGGCACGTTGATCCCGACCATGCCCACCTCGACCTCGCTGGAGAACCGGCGCGCGGCCGCGCCGTCGCCGGTGAAGATCGCCGTGCCGTTGCCGTACGGGTTGGCGTTGATCAGCGCCAGCGCGTCGTCGTAGGACGCCGCGCGGGCCACCGACAGCACCGGGCCGAAGATCTCGTCGGTGTAGATCGGCATCTCCGGGCGGACGTGGTCGAACAGCGTCGGGCCGAGCCAGAAGCCGTCGCCGGCCACCTCGATCCCCCGGCCGTCGACGACCAGGGCAGCACCGGCGGAGACCCCGGCGTCCACATAGGACTCCACCCGGGCGTGGTGGGCCGCGGTGACCAGCGGCCCCATTTCGGACTCGGGGTCGCGGCCGTCGCCGACGCGCAGCCGGGCCATCCGCTCGGCGATCTTCTCCACGAGCGAGTCGCCGACCGGGTCGACGGCCACGACCACCGACACCGCCATGCACCGCTCCCCCGCCGAGCCGAACCCGGCCGACACCGCGGCGTCGGCGGCGAGGTCGAGGTCGGCGTCCGGCAGCACCACCATGTGGTTCTTCGCCCCGCCGAGCGCCTGGACGCGCTTGCCGTGCCGGGTGCCGGTTTCGTAGACGTACCGGGCGATCGGCGTCGACCCGACGAACGAGATCGCCTTGACGTCGGCGTGCTCCAGCAGCCCGTCGACGGCGGCCTTGTCGCCGTGCAGCACGTTGAGCGCACCCGCCGGCAGCCCGGCCTCGGCGAACAGCTCCGCGATGAACACCGCCGCCGACGGGTCCTTCTCGCTCGGCTTGAGCACCACGGTGTTGCCGCAGGCCAGCGCGTTGGGCACGAACCACAGCGGCACCATGGCCGGGAAGTTGAACGGCGAGATCACGCCGACCACGCCGAGCGGCTGGGCGATCGAATGGACGTCGACGCCGGTCGACGCGTTCTCGCTGAACCCGCCCTTGAGCAGCTGGGCGGCGCCGCAGGCGAATTCGACGTTCTCGATCGCGCGGGCGATCTCCCCGGCCGCGTCGGACTCGACCTTGCCGTGCTCGCTCGTGACGATCTTCGCCAGCTCGTGCTTGCGGGCGGACAGCAGCTCGCGGAAGGCGAACAGCACCCGCGTCCGGCCGGCCAGCGACGTCCCGCGCCAGCCCGGCAGCGCCGCCGTGGCCGCGCCGACAGCGGCTTCGACCTCGGCTTCGCCGGCGAAGTCCACGTGCGCCCGGACCACACCGGTGGCGGGGTCGAAGACCTCACCGAACCGTGCCGGCGTCCCGGTGAACGGCTTGCCGTCGATCCAGTGGCTGATGCGGTCGGTCACGGCGGGCACTCCTGGCACTCGGCAACATCGGCGAAGACGAGTCTCCGTGCGGACGCCACGCCACCGCCATCAGCAACGTGTACGTCAGTTGGCTTCCGGCCGTACAGTCTGTCCCCTGCCGCAGACAACACGCCGAGGAGCCATGTACCCGACCGTCGCCGAGGTCCTCGCGCTGCCGGTGCTGCGCCAGGGCCGTCCGCACGTCGTCGCCGGCGCCGCCGGGCTGGACGCGCCGGTGCGCTGGGCGCACGTCGCCGAGGTCGCCGACATCGCGCACCTGCTGCGCGGTGGCGAGCTGGTGCTGACGACCGGCGTCGCGCTGCCCGACGACGGCCCGGCGCTGGCCCGGTACGTCGCCGACCTGGCCGGGGTCGGGGCCGCCGGAGTCGTGGTCGAGCTGGTCCGGCACTGGAGCGACAAGCTGCCCGCCGCGCTGGTCGACGCGGCCGAGGAGCACGGCCTGCCGCTGGTCACGCTCTCGCGGGAGACGCGGTTCGTGAGCGTCACCGAAGCGGTCAACGGCCAGATCGTCGACGCCCAGGTCGCCGAGCTGCGGGCCGCCGAGCGCGTGCACGAGACGTTCACCGCCCTGACGGTCGCGGGCGCCGAGCCCGGCGTCGTCCTGGGCGAGGTCGCCCGGCTCACCGACCTGCCGGTGGTGCTGGAAACGCTGTCGCACGAGGTGCTCGCCTACGACGCGGCCGGCACCGACCCGGCCGAGCTGCTCGCCGGGTGGCCGTCCCGGTCGCGGGTGGTCCAGATCGGCGAGCGGACCGGCTACCACCCGGGTTCGGGCTGGCTGGTGACCGTGGTCGGCGCGCGCGGGCACGACTGGGGCCGGCTGATCGTCGTCTGCGCCGACCAGCCGCCGCACCGCCTCCGGGTGGTCGCCGAGCGGGCCGCGTCCGCGCTGGCCGTGCACCGGCTGGTCGCCAAGGAGTCCGAAGGTCTCGAACGCCAGGCCCACCGCGCGGTCCTCGCCGAGCTGCTCGCTTCGCCGGCACCGTCGGCGGAGCTGCTGGCCCGCGCCTCGGCACTGGCCGTGCCGCTGCCCGGACGGCAGCTCGTCGGGCTGGCGGTGCGGCCCCAGCTGATCGGGGTTCCGCGGCCCGCGCTGTCCACCCCGCCGGTGCTGCGCGAGCTGGCCGAGGCGACCGTGCTGGCGGCTCGCCGCGCGAAGGTGTCGGCGCTGGTGGCGACGGACGACCTCGGGGTGCGCGCCCTGATCGCGCTGTCCCCGGAGGCGAACGCCGACGCCGTGCTGAACCGGCTCGCCACCGACGTCCACGAGGCCCGCGGCAGCGCGCCGGGAGTGCTCGCGGTCGGCACGACGGTGTCGTCCCCCGCCGAAGCCCGCCGCACGTTGCTGGAAGCGGGCCAGGTCGCGGCGGCGGCGCTGGGCACGGGCGCGGAGCGGGTGGTCCACCGGCTGTCCGATGTGCGCCTGCGCGGCCTGCTGCACCTGCTGGAAGGCGATGACCGCGTGACGGCGTTCGCGCAGCGGGAACTCGGGCCGCTGCTGCAGCGCGACGCCGCTTCGGGCAGCCGGCTCGTCCAGGCGCTGCGGCACTACTGCGCCCAGGGCGGCAACAAGTCGGCGGCGGCCGCGGCGGCGCACACCTCCCGGACGGCCTACTACCAGCAGCTCGCCCGGATCGAGCAGGTTCTCGGCGTCCGGCTGGAAGACCCGGAGTCGATGCTTTCGCTGTACGTCGCCCTGCTGGCCTGGGACCTCACCCGGCCGAGTGAAGAAGAGTCACCCGGACGTGCAGCACAGTGATCAGCTCCGGACGGCCGATGACACCGATATGGCCCTTCTCCCCTTCGCAGCCTGTCTGATGAGCCTCGGCTGCCTGGCGCCGGCCCCGGCGTCGACGCTGCAGCTGACCACCCACGACACCGCCAACCGGATCGGCTCGGTGGTGCTGACGTGCGACCCGCCCGGTGGCACGCACCCGAAGCGCGACAAGGCGTGCGCGGTGCTGTCCGGCGCCGGCGGCGATTTCTCCCGGATCACCGCGCGGCACCAGCTGTGCACGCTGATCTACGCCCCGGTGGAAGTCACGGCGGTGGGCGTTTGGCACGGCAAGCCGGTCTCGTTCCGCACGACGTACGCGAACCGCTGCGAGGCCGACCGCGACTCGGACGGCGTCTTCGGCTTCTGATTCGGCTTCGGAGGCGCGTACGCGCTTTGCGCGCGCAGAAGCCGCCGGGCCGCCCCCACGACGACCCGGTGACTTCCGCGCACCGTTTTTAACCACGCACGACCCACGCCGCCGGTTCAGCCGCAGCCACCGAGAGGAACGTCACGGGCCGCCGAACGGCTGAGGTTCCACGCCGGCCAGCCGTCCGGGGTGTCGTGGCGCAGCACCTGCCGCAGCACGCACGTGCGCCGCGGTTCCGGCAGCCGGGCCGAGACCACCGGGACCACGTCGGCCGAGAACCCGGCGAGGTAGCCGTCGTCCAGGGGCCTGCCGGCGGCCGCGCGGTCGAGGTTGGCGTCGGCGATGAGGCGTTCCGGGTCGAGGAGCGCGAGCACGAGCAGCGCCGCCGCGGCCGTCCCGATCGCCGCGCGGGGCAGCCACGAGGAGCGCAGCCGCACCAGCGACGCGCCGACGAGGACGAACACCACACCGAACCACAGTTCGCACACCTCGACCAGCAGCCGCAGCACGGTGAAGCCGTACGCCTGCTGGTATGTCCACATGCGACTCAGCGCCGAACCGACCAGCACGAGCGTCAGGGCGCTCAACGTCCCGAGCAGGACCCGCTGGCGGAGCCGGTCGGCGCGGGTGGCGTCCGGCGCCCAGCGCAGCGCGGCCGCGACGATGGCCAGCGTCAGCACGGTGACGGCGCACAGCTGCCAGAAGCCGCCGCGGGCGTACTGCGCCGACGTCAGCCCGCTGGTGCGCAGGACGTACCCGGTGCCGCCGAACAGCACGACCAGCCGCACCCCGACGAAGACGCTGAACACCAGGACGAGGACGCCGAGCGGGACCGTCCACTCCAGACCGTAACCACTCCGGTGTGGACGGTCGGCCGCCGCGCGACGCGGTGGTGCAGCGAGGAAGTAGCAGGCGCCGGCCACGACGGAGGTGAAGACGGCGAACACCGCGCACCACCGCACGAGCGTCGCGACGCTGAGTTCGGGGACCATGGCGTTGACGACGGCGGCGAAGGCGGCATCGGCACTGGCGAGCAGCGGCACGAACACCGCGACGAGCGCGGCGGCGGCCAGCACGGCGAGCGCGATCCGGCGGGCGACACCGTCGCGGCGGGCGGTGAAGCGCCCCGCGCCGCGGCCGATCCACGGGATGGCGCGGAGGGCCTCGACGGGCAGGGCGAGCATGTCGTAGAGCACGGAGTTGACGGTCCGCTCCCCGACCACGGCCAGCGACCCGGCCACGACGGCGGCCAGCACGCACAGCACGAACAGCCACCCCGACGCCCGTACGGCCCCCATCGCGAGCAGGGCCAGTGCGAGAGACGCCCACCCGGCGCTGCGCCAGGTGAAGGAGCCGGGTTCACCGGCCGCCCGAGACCGCCGATCGGCGAGGAAAACCGCGGTGGCGACGGCCAGCCCGGAAAGCAGCCACCCCACCCCGGGCCGATCGACGGGCAGCAGGAGAGCAGCGGCCACCCCGGCCAGCCCCGCGGCAGGCAGCACGGCGGGCGGCAGTGGCACGACCGCGGACTTCGGTGGGGGCAGCGGCCGCAGGAGAACGGACGGAGCGGCCACGGCCACCCCTCCCGCCGCAGAACGGGCGGGGCCAGCGGACCACTCGGCCGCCGCATCCCGACCGCGGGCCGTATCAGTCTCCGGCGTCGTCACCCGCGACGCGCGACCGAGCGCTTACCGCGCGGTACCCCGGAGCCGCCGACATGTGCTTTGGGCATTTCACCCCTTCCTCGAGTTCACTTTTGCAAACTTCTGTGGCCGAGTCCGCCACTGACCCAGGCCCAAGCGGGCCGAGCCGAGCTAAGCGGGGAGCGTCACCCGGATCCGGCTGCCCGTGCCCGGTGAGGGGTCCACCACGCCGATCGTCCCGCCGTGCAGGTCCACCGCCCACCGGGCGATCGCCAGGCCGAGCCCGGTACCCCCGCCCGACGGCCGATCCCCGCGGGTGAACCGCTCGAAGACCCGCTCGCGGTCCGCCCGCGCGATCCCCGGCCCCTCGTCGCAGACGTCGATGCGCACCTCACCCGGGCGCACCTGGGCGATCACCCGGACCTCGCCGCCCGCCGGGCCGTGGCGGGCGGCGTTCTCGAGAAGGTTGGCCACCACCTGGAACAGCCGGCCGCGGTCCGCCGTCACCAGCGCGCCCTCGGGTGACACCGTCACCGCGAACGTCACCCCGCGGCGGGCGAACCTCGCCTCACCGACCACTTCCGACAGCAGCGACCAGAGCGAGAACTCCGTCTTGTGCAGCGGGATCGCCCCCGCGTCGAGCCGCGACAGGTCCAGGAGCTCCTCCACCAGGGACGTCAGGCGCTCGGTCTGCTGCAACGCCGTCTTCAGCGTCGCCGGATCCGGGTCCTCGACGCCGTCGACGAGGTTCTCCAGCACGCCGTTCAGCGCGGTGATCGGGGTCCGCAGCTCGTGGGACACGTTCGCGATCAGCTCCCGGCGCTGCCGGTCCGCGTCGCCGAGGTCGCCCGCCATCTGGTTGAACGCCTGCGCCAGCTCCCCGACCTCGTCACGCGTCGTCGCGCGGATGCGGCGGGTGTAGTCGCCCTTGGCCATCGCCCGCGCCGCCGCGGTCATCTCGCGCAGCGGGCGCGTCATCCCGTGGGCCAGCAGCTGCGAAAGCACCAGGGCGAGCACCATCGCGGTGATCGTCGTCTTCGGCGGCAGCCAGCCGATCTGCCAGTTGAAGAACGCGAACGCCACCCCGCCGGAGGCGACCATCAGGATCGCCAGCTTCAGCTTGATCGAGCGGATCCGGTCGAGGGGCCGCGGAACGAGGTTCACGATCCCGCCTCCAGTGCGTAGCCGACTCCGTGCACCGTGCGGATCAGGTCCGCGCCGAGCTTCCGCCGCAGCGCCTTGATGTGGCTGTCCACGGCCCGGGTGGCCGCGGACGTGCCGTGGACGTCCCAGTCCCACACCTCCGACAGCAGCCGTTCCCGCGGCTGCACCACCCGCGGCCGCCGCGCGAAGTGCACGAGCAGGTCGAACTCGATCGGCGTCAGCTGCGCCGCGACGCCGGCCCGGGCGACGCGCCGCTGGTCGACGTCGATCTCGAGGTCGCCGAGCACGATCCGGGTACCCGCGACGGCCACCGAGCGGTCCACCCGCCGCAGCAGCGCGTGGACCCGGGCGGTCAGCACCCGCATCGAGAACGGCTTCGTGAGGTAGTCGTCGGCGCCGACGCCGAGCCCGACCAGCAGGTCCGTCTCGTCGGCCCGCGCGGTGAGCATCAGCACCGGCACGGGGCGGCGGCCCTGGATCCGGCGGCAGACCTCCAGGCCGTCGAACCCCGGCAGCATCACGTCCAGCACCACCAGCTCCGGCTCGCCCGCCGCATCGGCTTCCACGGCGGCCGGGCCGTCGTGGGCGACGTCGACGGTGAAGCCCTCGGCCCGCAGCCGGGCCGCGATCGACGCGGCGATCGTGACGTCGTCCTCGACGACGAGCACGCGCCGCCCACCCAGTTCCATGACCACGACCCTAAGCACCTCCGGTGGAGACGGTCCGCGTGAAGTGTGAAGATCCTGTGGAGACGTTTCACCCTCTTTGCCGGTTGATGACGGCTGCATGTGTGACACAGGTCATGCACCCCGGGACCCCTCCGCGCAATCGACAGACTGCACTCCTGATCAGCGAAGAGTGAACAGACTGCCGTTGCCCCGGCGATGACCAGGCGCGCAGGATTCCGCAATGGCGCCGACACCCGCAGACCAGCGCGTGCACGACGACGGCCGGGTCGAGCTCGACCCCGCCGCCGTCGGGTCTCTCGAAGGCAGCCGGTTCTTCAACGAGGAACTGGCCCCCGTCGCGATCGAAAAACGAACCTGGACCACCTACAACTACTTCGCGCTCTGGATGGGGATGGCGCACAACATCCCCAGCTACGCACTGGCCGCATCCCTCATCGCCCTCGGCATGAACTGGGTGCAGGCGCTGCTCACCATCACGATCGGCAACCTGGTCGTGCTCGCACCGATGCTGGCCAACAGCCACGCCGGCACCAAGTACGGCATCCCGTTCCCGGTGTTCGCCCGCGCCTTCTACGGCCTGCGCGGCGCCAACCTCGCCGCCCTGCTGCGCGCGTTCATCGCGTGCGGCTGGTTCGGCATCCAGACCTGGGTCGGCGGCGAGGCCATCTACGTCATCCTCGGCAGGCTGCTGGGCTCGGGGTGGCGCGACTCCGCGATGATCGCCGGGCAGCACTGGACGCTGTGGCTCTCCTTCGTGGTGTTCTGGATCGGCCAGATGCTCATCATCTGGCGCGGCATGGACGCGGTCCGCCGGTTCGAGAACTGGACGGCGCCGCTGGTGTCCGTCGGCTTCCTGATCATGCTCGGGTACGTGCTCGTCAAGGCGGGCGGCTTCGGCCCGATCCTCTCCGACGGCGGCAAGCTCGGCTGGGGCCCGGACTTCTGGAAGGTGTTCGCGCCGTCGCTGATGGCGATGATCGCGTTCTGGTCGACGCTGTCGCTGAACATGCCGGACTTCACCCGCTTCGGCGGCAGCCAGCGCAAGCAGGTCCGCGGCCAGATCCTCGGCCTGCCGACGACGATGACGTTCATCGCGATCGTGGCCATCCTGACGACGTCGGGCGGGCACGTGCTCTACGGCGAGGACATCTGGGACCCGGCGAAGCTGGCCGACAAGTTCACCAGCCCGGCCGTGGTCGTCGTCGCGCTGGTCGCGCTGGTGCTCGCCACCATCTCGGCGAACCTGGCGGCCAACGTCGTCAGCCCGTCCTACGACTTCTCGAACGCGTTCCCGAAGAAGATCACGTTCGCGATCGGCGGCGGGATCACCGGCGTCATCGGCATCCTGATCCAGCCGTGGCGGCTCTACTCCGACCCGAACATCTACATCTTCGCCTGGCTCGGCTTCTACGGCGGCCTGCTCGGCGCGGTCGCCGGGGTGCTCGTCGCCGGCTACTGGTTCGTCAACCGCACGAAGCTCCGGTTGAAGGACCTCTACACACCCGATGGGGTGTATTGGTTCAGCGGCGGCTGGAACTGGCGCGCCCTGGTCGCCACGCTGGTGGGAGCGGTGCTCGCGGTCGGTGGGGCCTACAGCTCCGCCGACACCGGCCCGTTCCCCGCCGACGGGCTCATCCCGTTCCTCAAGCCGCTTTACGACTACAACTGGGTGATCGGCCTGGTCGGTGCGTTCGTCGTGTTCGCCGCCCTGGCTCGGCCTTCAAACAAGCCCTCAACGTATGAGAACAAGGAGGAAATCAGTGAGCGTGGTTCGAGCCGGCCTGATCCAGCAGCGGTGGACGGGTGACAAGGAGTCCATGATCAAGGCGGCGGTCGACCACATCGGCACCGCCGCTTCCCAGGGCGCCCAGGTCGTCTGTCTTCAGGAACTGTTCTACGGGCCGTACTTCTGCCAGGTGCAGGACGCCGACTACTACTCCTACACCGAGGCCATCCCCGACGGTCCGACGACCAGGCTCATGCAGGAGGTCGCCGAGCGCCACGGCATCGTGCTGATCGTGCCGATGTACGAGGTCGAGCAGCCCGGCGTCTACTACAACACCGCCGCGGTGATCGACGCCGACGGCACCTACCTCGGCAAGTACCGCAAGAACCACATCCCGCAGGTGCAGGGGTTCTGGGAGAAGTTCTACTTCCGCCCCGGCAACCTCGGCTACCCGGTGTTCGACACCGCGGTGGGCCGCATCGGCGTCTACATCTGCTACGAGCGGCACTTCCCGGAGGGCTGGCGCGCGCTCGGCCTGGCCGGGGCGAAGATCGTGTTCAACCCGTCGGCGACCAGCCGCAGCCTGTCGCAGTACCTGTGGAAGCTGGAGCAGCCGGCGGCCGCGGTGGCGAACGAGTACTTCGTCGGCGCGATCAACCGGGTGGGCGTGGAACCGCTGGGCGACAACGACTTCTACGGCCAGACGTACTTCGTCGACCCGCGCGGGCAGCTCGTCGGTGACGCCGCGTCCGACACCGACGACGAGGTCGTGGTCCGCGACCTCGACCTGGGGCTGCTCGACGAGGTCCGCAACCAGTGGGCGTTCTACCGCGACCGCCGGCCGGACACCTACGGCCCCCTCGCGGAGGCCTGATGACCACGCTCATCCAGGGCGGTCAGGTCGTTTCGCCGTCGGGTGCGCTCCTGGCCGACGTGCTCGTCGACGGCGAGACCATCGCCGCCGTCGGCGCGCCCGGGACGCTGACCGGCGACGAGACGATCGACGCCACCGGGAAGTACGTGCTGCCCGGCGGCATCGACGCGCACACGCACATGGAGATGCCGTTCGGCGGCACGCACTCCGTCGACACGTTTTCGACCGGCACCACGGCCGCGGCGTGGGGCGGCACGACCACGATCATCGACTTCGCCGTACAGGCCAAGGGAACGTCACTGCTGTCCACTTTGGACAAGTGGCACGGCAAGGCCGACGGGAACTGCGCGATCGACTACGGCTTCCACATGATCGTCTCCGACGTCAACGACCAGTCGCTGAAGGAGATGGAAGCCTGCGTCGACGGCGGGGTCGGCAGCTTCAAGATGTTCATGGCCTACCCCGGGGTGTTCTACTCCACGGACGGCGAAATCCTGCTGGCCATGCAGAAAGCGCGCGAAATCGGCGCGACGATCATGATGCACGCCGAAAACGGCATCGCGATCGACCAGCTGGCGGCACAGGCCGTCGCCGCCGGTCGCGTGGACCCGGTTCAGCACGGCCTGACGCGGCCGCCGGAGCTGGAAGGCGAGGCGACGTCCCGGGCGATCCAGCTCGCGAAGGTCACCGGTGCGCCGCTCTACATCGTGCACCTGTCGGCGTCGCAAGCACTTGCGGCGGTCGCGGAAGCGCGCAACGAGGGGCAGAACGTCTTCGCCGAGACGTGCCCGCAGTACCTGTACCTGTCCATCGAAGACCTGGCGAAGCCGGACTTCGAAGGCGCCAAGTACGTGGCTTCGCCGCCGCTGCGGGAGAAGTCGCACCAGGCCGACCTGTGGCGCGGGCTGCGGACGAACGACCTGTCCGTGGTGTCCACCGACCACTGCCCGTTCTGCTTCAAGGACCAGAAGGAACTGGGCCGCGACGACTTCCGGGCCATCCCGAACGGGATGCCGGGCGTCGAGCACCGGATGGACCTGCTGCACCAGGGCGTCGTCGCGGGCGAGCTGACGCTCGGCCGGTGGGTCGAGACGTGCTCGGCGACGCCGGCGCGGATGTTCGGGCTGTACCCGCGCAAGGGCGTCATCGCGGCGGGTTCGGACGCGGACATCGTGATCTACGACCCTTCGGCGACGCAGACGCTGTCGGCTTCGACGCACCACATGAACGTCGACTACTCGGCGTACGAGGGGTTCGAGCTCACCGGCCGCGTGCACACCGTGCTGTCCCGCGGGCGCGTGGTGGTCTCGCCTTCCGGCTTCTCGGGTTCGACGTCCCACGGGAAGTTCCTGTCCCGCTCGCTGAACCAGTACCTGAACTGAGGTGGGCATGGACTTCGGGATCGTGCTGCAGACGGACCCGCCCGCACGGGACGTCGTGCGGCTGATGAAGGACGCCGAAGACGTCGGCTTCCGCTACGGCTGGACGTTCGACTCGTGCGTGTTGTGGCAGGAGCCGTTCGTCATCTACTCGGCAATCCTGGCAGCGACGTCGTCTCTCGTCGTGGGGCCGATGGTGACCAGCCCCGGGACGCGGGACTGGTCGGTGATGGCGTCGACGTTCGCCACGCTCAACGACATGTACGGCAACCGGACGGTGTGCGGCATCGGCCGCGGCGATTCGGCGCACCGGGTGGTCGGCAAGCCACCGTCCACATTGGCCACCGTGCGCGACTGCATGCGTGTCGTCAAGGACCTCGCCGAGGGCCGCGCGGTGACCATGAACGAGAAGACCGTGCAGATCCCGTGGATCACGAACGGCCAGCTCGAGATGTGGATGGCCGGGTACGGACCCAAGGCGCTGCAGACGGTCGGCGAACACGCCGACGGCTTCATCCTCCAGTGCGCGGACCCGGCGATCGCGCGCTGGACGATCGGCGCGGTCCGCGACGCGGCCCGCGCGGCCGGCCGCGACCCGGGCGGCATCACGATCTGCGTCGCGGCCCCGGCGTACGTCGGCGACGACCTGGCCCACCAGCGCGAGCAGTTGCGCTGGTTCGGCGGGATGGTCGGCAACCACGTCGCCGACCTGGTGGCGCGGTACGGCTCGTCGGGTGCGGTGCCGCGCGAGCTGACCGACTACATCCGCGAACGCGAGGGGTACGACTACAGCCACCACGGCAAGGCGGGCAACCCGTCGACGGAGTTCGTCCCGGACGAGATCGTCGACCGGTTCTGCCTGCTGGGCCCCCCGGCTGCCCACGTCGAGCGGCTGCAGGAGCTGGCGGAGCTGGGCGTGGACCAGTTTTCGCTGTACCTGATGCACGACGACCGCGAGGCGACACTGGCGTCCTACGGGTCGCAGATCATCCCGAAGCTCACCACCTGATCCCGGCGGGCTGGGGGGTGACCCCACCCCGGATCCGGTGGTGCGCCCCCGTGCGCGCACCGGGTCCGGAACGGGACGCTCGGAAGATGACACCTCGGAACCTCCGCGCGGCGGCGGCGCTGGGGGCCGCCGCGCTCGCGGTCGGCGCCCTCGCCCCCGCCGCCGCGGCAAGCCCCACCGGAATCGTCTGGGAAGACACCTGCCAGGCCGGGTACCAGTGCGGACACCTCGACGTCCCACTGTCCTATCAGGACTCTTCAGCGGGTACCGTGCGGCTGGCGCTCGCCCGGCTGCCCGCCACCGACCAAGCCGGCAAGCTGGGCACCATCTTCTACAACCCGGGCGGCCCCGGTTCGTCCGGCCGGTTCGCCCCGGCGCTGACCCCCTCGTTGCACGCCCGCTTCGACATCGTCGACTTCGACCCACGCGGCGTCGGCGCCAGTTCGAAGATCCACTGCTTCACCGACCCGGCACAGCTGGAGGTGCTCCAGCGCGCGCTCGGCACGTTCCCCCTGACGCGCGCGGCCGAGCAGCAGCAGATCGCGGACACCCGGGTGGTCACCGACCTCTGCGAGCAGAACGCCGGCCCCTTGGCGAACCACCTGTCGACGGGCACCATCGCCCGCGACCTCGACCGCCTGCGGGTCGCGTTCGACGAGCCGAAGCTGCGGTACTACGGCAAGTCGTACGGCACCTACGTCGCCGAAACGTACGCGAACCTGTTCCCGGGCCGGGTGGGTTCGCTCGCGCTCGACGCCGTCGACGACCCGGTCCGCTGGTCGACCGGCCCGGCCCCGATGAGCTACCGGTTGCAGGGCTTCGCCGACGGCCCACGGGCGCTTCAGTCCTTTTTGGACGCCTGCGCATCGCGTTGCGCTTTCGACTACGACGAGATCCTGAACCGCCTGGAGCGCGGCCCGATCACGGTGACCGACATGACCGGACGCCAGGTCGTCGTCACGTACCAGAACGCGATCGCCCGGATCCACGGCTACCTGACCGACGCCCGGTCGGCACCCGAACTGGCGGCGTTCCTGCAGGCACTGGCGGACCCGGCTTCGCCGGCTCCGGCGTCAACGGGCGGCCCCCCGGACATCGACTCCCTCCTGGGCGGCGGCGCAACGCTGTGTTCGGACGCGGCGAACCCCCGAGAGCCGGCGGTCTGGTGGGACTTCGCCCACCGCGCCGACCGCGTCGGCCGCGGTTTCGGGCCGTTCGACGTCTACAAGACGCTGCCGTGCGCCACGTGGGGCGTCGCGGACACCGGCCGCTACGCGGGCCCGTGGAACCACCCGACGGCCCCGATCCTGCTGCTGGCCAACCGCCAGGGCGACCTCGAGACGCCGTACGCCGGGGCTCAGCGGACGGAAAGGCTGCTGGCCGACGCGCGCCTGCTGACCCTGGACACGTACGGCCACGGTTCACGGGGCAAGAGCGCCTGTGTCGACGCTTGGCTGGACCGCTACTTCGCCCAGGGTGCGGTTCCGGCCCCGGGCACGCTCTGCGCTCCGGAGGAGTAAAACGTTAAACGAGGATTGTGTCGAGGCGCTACGGTCAGCACGACTCGGCTGGATACGCCACAATTGCATTCCTGAGCCGCCTGCGCACCAGACTCGGCAAGGGAGTAGCTCGATGGTCTCGTTCGAGGCACTGCGAGGTTATCTACTCGAAGAGGTGCTCGCCCGCTTGCTCCAAGACAACGGCTATCGACTCCTGGTATCCGTCAAGCAGGATCCTGACGCACTGAAACGCGGAAGACACGGCCTACTCGTCCGCGGTCGCGGTTCCGACCACCAAGCCGATGTTCTCGGCGAACTGACCCTTCCAACGCCTTTCTCCCTGCCGTTGCGCGTCTTCGTGGAGGCCAAGTACCGGGGCCAAAAGGTCGGTCTGCGGGATGCGCGCAACGCACACGGAGTCGTTCACGACGTCAACGAACAGTATGCAACCGCGCATGCCGGCTCTCGACGGGTGCCCGTGCGACGGCACCTCTACCGCTACGCGCTCTTCTCCACCAGTGGGTTCAGTCTTCCCGCGCAGCAATACGCGCTGGCTCAGCAGATCTTCCTGGTCGATCTGTCCGGGCCCGCGTTCAGCAACCTGACCGAGGCGACGGATCGCGCAGCGAGGCGACTGGTTCAGCTCCTCTCGGAGACCGATGTGCCCTTTCCTCGAGGCCAGGTCCGAACAGCACTAAGAATCTCGTTGGGCACCTGGACCGATGATGGCTCATCAGAAGACGGGGGACCGCCGACCGAATCGAGTTCGTCGGTCCTCCACCAATCCTCACCCGTTCGGCGCGTCGGCCCTGACGAGTCGATCCGCCGCAACCCTGCCCACGCGGAGAAGCGCGCCTTGCCTCCGGAGCGCCTGATGTCCGTTGCGGACACACTCGCCAGCGAAATCGTCGGCTCGCTTCTCCTCGGTTTCCCTACCAGCCCCTTTATCCTCGTGCTCCGACCCGACAACCTGCCCGCGTTCGCCGCATACGTCATCGACCACCCCATCGAAGTACTTGTCGACATCCGGTTCGCTACGGCCCGGAATGCCAGCGGCGATTGGGTGATCGTTCCAGCGGACGGTTCGGAGAGGTTCGCGTTGCGGTTCTCGCTGCCCACTTTGCTGGCGAGCTGGCTTCTGGAGGACGAAACAGCCGTGGCCATGCGCGCCAGAGATGTCAAAGCCGGGCTTCTGTCCTCGATCTTCGTCTTTCACGATGCGCGGCTCGTCCGGTTGACCTTCCGGCCGCGCCGGCACACAGACCCGGCTCAGTCCACCAGCGCCTGGTAGACCAGCTGACGCAGCTGAGGCCGCAGCCGGTAAGTACTCGACGGCAGCAGTTGTGTGTAGAACCCCACCGTCAAGTCCTTGGCCGGGTCCACCCAAAAGGCGGTCGAGGCCGCGCCGCCCCAGGCGAACTCGCCCGCGGAGGACAACGTGCGGGCCTTCACCGGGTCCTCCAGCACCGAGAAGCCCAGCCCGAAACCGTGGCCGTCGAACGGCATCTCCGCGAACAGCGGGCGACCGAACGCCTCCAGGTCCACGTGGCCCGGCAGGTGGTTGCTCGCCATCAGGGACACCGTGCGCGGGGACAGCAACCGGACGCCGTCCAAGGCGCCGCCGCGCAGGAGCATCTCCGTGAAGCGCCAGTAGTCCGCCGCCGAGGACACCAAGCCTCCGCCGCCGGACAGGTAGTCCGGGGCGGACCGCTCCCCAGCGGCCGAACGCGTCGTTGCGGGTGGCCCGGCCGCCCGACGGCACGTACATGGCCGCCAAGCGCGCGGGGGAAGCCGCCACGAAACCCGTGTCCGTCATGCCCAGCGGTGTGAAGATGCGCGAAGCGAAGAACTCGTCCAGCGAAGAACCCGACACCACCTCGACGAGCCGTCCGAGCACGTCGGTCGCCACCGAGTAGTTCCACTCCGCGCCGGGCTGGAACAGCAGCGGCAGTGACGCCCACTTCGCACAGCACGCGGCCAAGTCGAGACCCGGTGGCGTGCCCCACTCGAAACCGGCCGCGCGGTAGATCGCGTCCACCGGGTGGCCGTGGTGGAAGCCGTACGTCAGGCCCGCCGTGTGGGTCAGCAGGTGCCAGACGCGGATCGGCTCAGTGGCGGGCTCGGTCAGCGGCGCCAACGCCGACCCCTTGACGTACACCCGCGGCGAAGCGAACTCCGGCAGCCAGCGCGAGATCGGGTCGTCGAGCTCCCAGCAGGCCCTCTTCGGCGAGCATCATCGCCGCGACCGAGGTGACCGGCTTGGTCATCGAGAAGATCCGCCACAGCGTGTCCGGCTCGACCGGCAGCGACGCTTCGACGTCCCGGTGGCCGCCGCGACCGAGGTGGACGATGCGGCCGCGCCTGGTCACCACCGCGAGCCAGCCCGGCAACCGGCCGTCCTCGACGTACCGGTCGAAATGCGCGTCGATCCGGGAAAGCCGCGCCGCGTCGAAGCCGGCCTCGGCCGGGTCGACGTCCACCTCGAAGTCCGCCATGCGGCGAGGTTACTTCTCCCGCGCCCGCTCGGCCGCCTTCTCCTCGCGCCAGGCTTCGTCGTTCTTGCCGGAGCGCCAGTAACCCGAGATCGACAGCAGCTCGCGCCGCACCCCGCGCTCGTCGAGCAGGTACTGCCGCAGGTCGCGCACGAACCCCGCCTCGCCGTGGACGAACGCCTGGACGACGCCCTCGCGCCACGGCAGCTCGCGCACCGCCGCGGCCACGTTGCCGCCGGACGCCCGGTGCAGCCAGGTGATCTGCGCGTCGGCCTTGGTGACCAGCGGCTGCTCCTCGTCCGCGTTCTCGACGAGGATCACCGCCTGCGCCGGGGCCCCGGCCGGGAGCGCTTCGAGCGACGCCGCAATGGCCGGCAACGCGCTTTCGTCCCCGGCCAGCAGGTGCCAGTCCACCTCGGTGCCCGGTGCGTACGCGCCACCCGGCCCCTGGAGCAAAAGCTCATCACCCGGCCGGGCCGAGGCCGCCCACGGGCCGGCGATGCCCTCGTCGCCGTGGTGGACGAAGTCGAGAACGAGCTCGCCGGCCTGCGGGTCGAACGCCCGGACCGTGTATGAGCGCTGCCGCGGCCAGTGTTCCCGCGGCATCGTGGCGCGGCACTCCTGGACGTCGAACGGCTCCGGGTACTCGACGCCCGGCACCTTGAACAGCACCTTCACGTAGGCGTCGGTGAACGCGTTGGGCGTGAACCCGGCGATGCCTTCGCCGCCCGCAACGATCCGGATCATGTGCGGGGTCAGCCGCTCGGTGCGCAGCACCTGCAGCCGTGTCGCGGGACGCCCGGACCGCCGGGGTGCTTCAGCCATCGGCCACTCCAACCACCACAAAGAACCATCGCTAAGGCTTACCTAAGTCACCCTACGCGCCGAAACCGGCCCGCGGCTACCCGGAAGCGGCCAGCTCCTGCAGCAACCGGGCGAACCCGGCCGCCACCCGTGCCCGGAATCCGATGAAGAACCGGTTCGCCAGGGGCACGCCCCACCGCCCTCGCGAAGCCGCGTTGACCACCCGGTGTTCGACGCGCGCCCCCGCCGGATCGGCCGTGACGCGGTACTCCCCGCGGTACCACCAGCCGCCCTGCACCGCGACGAACCCGCGCTCGCGATCGACGTCCATCCGCATCGGGTGGGCCCCTCCGGCGAGCCTGCGCCACAGCTCTTCGAACACCTCCGCGGGCGGCCGCGCGACGACCCCCGAGGCCTGCGCAAGCGTTTTCACGAGCGCGGATCCGACACCCGGGTGTTCTGGAACGCCGTGATCCGCCATGCACCGTCGTCCTGGACGAGCACGAAGCTGACGGTCGACTCGCGGCCCTCGTCCGTGGTGGCGGCACCGGTGAGCGACGAGCCACCGCCCACGATGGCGATCGCGACGTCGGGACGGACGAACCGCACCCGGGCCGCGACCTCGGGCTGCCCGGTCAGCTTGATGCCCTTGAGCGGCCCGTCGAAGAGGGCGCGGTGCGCGCTTTCGATCTGCGCGCGGCCGGGCATGGTCAGCCCGAAGTACGTCACGTAGTCCGCGTCTTCGGTGAAGAGCCGCCCGTACGCGGTCGCGTCACCGTCGTTCCAGGCCTGGGTGAGCCGGGCGAGGACGGCACGGACGTCGGCTTCGGCGGTGGTCGTGATCATGGGATCCCCCTCTTCGAACGATGTTCGTTCGCCGAACACTGTTCTACTATCGAACGGCGTTCGCGTCAAGTACAGTGTTCGAGTGACCCTTCCTCCGCCGCCCTGGCGCAGCGCTCCCCGCCGTCGCGCCGCGAAACCCGCCCTCTCGCAGGCCTCGATCGTGAAGGCGGCCTTGATGATCCTGGCCGAGGACGGCCTCGACGCGGTCACCATGCGACGGCTCGCCCAATCGCTGGAGACCGGGCCGGCGTCGCTCTACGCGCACGTCTCGAACAAGGACGAACTGGCGGAGCTGATGCTCGACGCCGTGCTCGCCGAGGCGCCGATCCCGGAGCCGGACCCGGCGCGCTGGGACGAGCAGGTCCGGGAACTCGTCCGTGGCCAGATCCGGGTGATGGTCGCGTACCCCGGCATCGCGCGCATCGCGTGGGACATCGCCGTGCCGGTCACGCCCAGTTCACTGAGGCAGGGCGAAGCGATGCTCGCCCTGCTGCGCGTGGGCGGATTGACCCTCGAGCAGGCAGCCTTCGCGGGCGACGCGTTGGCGCTCTACGCCAAGGCGTACGCCTACGAAGCGAGCAGCTGGACGTGGGGCGACATCGACGCGGCCGAGACTGCCCGCCGCGGCGAGCAGATGGTGGCGTACATGCGGTCGCTCCCCGCCGAGTCGTTCCCGAACCTGCTCGACGTCGGCCGGTTCTTCTCGGCGGACACGGCGGCCGCGCGCCTCGAGTTCGCCCTGGACACCTACCTCGCCGGTCTCAAGGTCATGGCGGCTCAGGGGGCGGTGAACTAGGGTCGCAGGACGATCTTGCCCCGGGTGTGCCGCTTCTCCAGCTCGCGGTAGGCCTCGCGCACCTCGTCCAGCGGGAAGACGCGCGCGACGGGCACCTCCAGCAACCCCTTGTCCGCCAGCACCGCCAGCTCGCGCAGGACACCGGCCGACGCCGCGGCCGCGTTGCCATCGGCCTTGACGTTGTACTTCTCCGCCGCCGCGAAGTCGATGATCGTGTCGATCCGGCCGGCGTACACCCCGAGGCGCAGCGCCAGCTCGACGTAGCCGGCGCCGAAGGTGTCGATGAACGCGTCGACACCGCCGGGCGCGGCCTCCTTGATCCGCTCGAGAACGCCATCCCCGTACTCCACCGGGACCACGTCTTGTTCGCGCAACCACGCGTGGTTGGCCGCCCCGGCCAGGCCGATCACCGTCGCACCGGACAGCTTCGCGAGCTGGACGACCAGCGAGCCGACACCGCCCGCGGCGCCCGACACGACGACCGTCTCGCCTTCGCGCGGGTACACCGCGCGCACGGCGGCGTAGGCGGTGGTCCCGGCGACGAACAGCGAGCCTGCCACTTCCCACGGCACCCCGTCCGGGCGCGGCGTCAGGTTTTCCGCCTCCGCGACGACGAAGTCCGCGTGGCTCGACCGCGTGTCGACCCAGCCGATCACTTCGTCACCGACGGCGATCTCCTCGACGCCCTCGCCGAGCTCGGTGACCACTCCGGCGAAATCGCTGCCCTGACCGGACGGGAACGTCGCCGGCCAGCGCTCGTGCATGAACCCCTGCCGGATGGCCGCCTCACCCGGGTTGATCCCGGCGGCGCGGACCCCGACGAGCACCTGGCCCGGACCCGGCGCCGGGCGGGGGACGTCTTCGACCCGGAGGACATCCACGCCGCCGTACTCGTCGAACCTGATCGCGCGCGCCATGTGGCCTCCTCGAACGTCGTTGCTTGATACAAGTAACGACGGCCGCCGGAGGTTTCATTCCCCGCCGGTCAGCCCGCGAGCCTGCGGACGACCCCGTCCGCCAGCAACCGCCCGCGGTCGGTGAGCACCGCACGGCCGCGGGAGTCCAAAGCGGACGGATCGAGCAGTCCCTCGGCCGCGGCCGCGCGCGCCTCGGCGAGCCCTGGCTCGTCGAGCACGTCGAGCGGGAGTCCTTCGGCGACGCGGAGTTCGAGCATGATCCGCTCGAGGTGCTGGTCGTCGTCGGTGAGCACCTCGAGCCCGGCCGCGGGCGAATCACCGCCGGCCAGCAGCGCGGCGTACCGCGCCGGGTGCTTGACGTTCCACCAGCGCACCCCGCCGACGTGGCTGTGCGCACCCGGACCGGCGCCCCACCAGTCGTCACCCCGCCAGTAGCCGAGGTTGTGGCGGCAGCGGGCCGCGTCGGAGGCCGCCCAGTTCGACACCTCGTACCAGTGCAGCCCCGCCGCGGACAGCATCGCGTCGATCATCTCGTAGTCCGCCGCGAGCACGTCGTCGTCCGGCGCGGGCAGCTCGCCACGGCGCACGCGGCGGGCCAGCGCCGTGCCCTCCTCGACGATCAGCGCGTAGGCGGAGACGTGGTCGACGCCGGCGGCCAGCACGGCGTCGAGCGTTGCGCGCAGGTCGTCCGCCCGCTCCCCCGGCGTGCCGTAGATCACGTCCAGGTTCACGTGGTCGAACCCGGCCGCGCGCGCTTCGGCGGCGGCCTTCCCCGGCCGGCCCGGGGTGTGCACGCGGTCGAGGATCTTCAGCACGTGCGGGGCCGCCGACTGCATGCCCAGCGAGACCCGGGTGTAACCGGCTTCCCGGATCCCGGCGAAGAACCCCGGCGACGTCGACTCCGGGTTCGACTCGGTCGTCACCTCGGCCCCGGGCGCCAGCCCGAAGACGTCGCGGACGGCGTCGAGCACCGAGCGCAGCCCGTCCGCGCCGAGTAGCGACGGCGTACCGCCGCCGACGAACACGGTGTCGGCGGCGGGCGGCACGACGAGCACGCGCGCGGCGAGTTCGAGTTCGCGGCGCAGCCCTTCGAGCCAGGACTGCGGCGACGACCCGGTGTCGAGCTCACCCGCGGTGTAGGTGTTGAAGTCGCAGTACCCGCAGCGCGTGGCGCAGAACGGGACGTGGACGTAGACCCCGAACGCTCTGCTGCCGAGCCCCTTCAGCGCGCTTTCCGGCAACGCCGGATCGATCGGGGTGGCGGGGTCGGGACGCAGCTCGGGCACTCCCGGATTGTCCACCCCGCCACGCTCGGTCGCGCCGGGAGGCCGATCGGGTTAACACCCGTTACGACGCGAGGAGGCTCGCCGTCCGGTACGACGACCCCGAAGCCGTGCACTTCACCCACCGTGGCTTGGCCGGCCCAAGTGGCCGTTGACAGCGACCGAAGCCGCCGCCGGGCACCCGAAGGTGCAGGTCGCGGGCCTGCCGGCCGGTCGCATTCTCCAGGCGAGTGACCCTTCTCCCACCATCCGGTCACCCCTGGACCACATTGTGGACGCGTGGCACGCTGACGCCGTGACTCATGCCGGTGTTCTCCTCGTGGCCCGCCGCCACGTCGACCTCCTGCGGGTCGCCAGCGCCCTCTGCGTACCCGTTCGCTGACTGCCGACGCCACCACCTGCCACGAATTCTGGACAGCCGGCGCCGGAGGAACCCCGCGAGCCGGCGGGCCTCCGCCGCCACGAAACGCCTCTCGGAGGACGCCGCCATGGCCACGCCCCAAACCCCAGCCCGCCCCGCGCGCGCCAAGCAGAAGCGCGGCGAAGGGCAGTGGGCGCTCGGTTACCGGGAGCCGCTGAACCCGAACGAGCGGTCCAAGAAAGACGACCACCCGCTCAACGTGCGGGCGCGCATCGAAAACATCTACGCCCACCGCGGGTTCGACGCGATCGACCCGGGTGACCTGCGCGGCCGGTTCCGCTGGTTCGGCCTCTACACCCAGCGCAAGCCGGGGATCGACGGCGGCCGCACGGCGGCGCTGGAGCCCGAGGAGCTCGACGACCGCTACTTCATGCTGCGGGTCCGGATCGACGGCGGGGCGCTGACCACCGAGCAGCTCACCGTGCTCGGCGAGATCTCGCAGGCGTACGCGCGCGACACCGCCGACATCACCGACCGGCAGAACATCCAGTACCACTGGATCCGGATCGAGGACGTCCCGGCGATCTGGGCCAAGCTCGAAAACGCCGGCATGACGACGATGGAGGCCTGCGGCGACAGCCCGCGCGTCATGCTCGGCTCGCCGGTCGCGGGCATCTCGGCGGACGAGGTCCTCGACGGCACGCCCGCGCTGGACGAGATCAAGCGCCGCTACATCGGCAAGCCGGAGTTCGCGAACCTGCCGCGCAAGTTCAAGACCGCGATCTCCGGCCAGCCCGACGTCGCCCACGAGATCCACGACGTCGCCTTCGTCGGCGTTGAGCACCCGGAGCACGGGCCCGGCTTCGACGTCTGGGTCGGCGGCGGCCTGTCGACGAACCCGATGCTCGGGCAGCGTCTCGGCGCCTGGGTGCCGCTGGACGAGGTCCCGGACGTCTGGGAAGGCGTCATCTCGATCTTCCGCGACTACGGCTACCGGCGGCTGCGCTCGCGGGCCCGGCTCAAGTTCCTGGTCAAGGACTGGGGCGCCGAAAAGTTCCGGCAGGTGCTGCAGGACGAGTACCTCAAGCGCGAGCTGATCGACGGCCCGGCGCCGGTCGACCCGGCCCTCCCGATCGACCACGTCGGCGTGCACCCGCAGGTCGACGGCAAGTTCTACGTCGGCGCGGCGCCGATCGCCGGCCGGTCGAGCGGCGGCACGCTCGTCGCCGTCGCCAAAGCTGCCGAGCGGGCCGGGTCAGGCCGGGTGCGGCTCACCCCCCAGCAGAAGGTCGTCGTGCTCGACGTCCCCGAAGCCCAGGTCGCCACGCTGTCGGCCGAGCTGGCCGAGCTGGGGCTGGAGACCAAGCCGTCGCCGTGGCGGCGCGGCGTCATGGCCTGCACCGGGCTGGAGTTCTGCAAGCTCGCCATCGTCGAGACGAAGGCCCGCGCGCAGCAGCTCGTCGCGGACCTCGAGAAGTCCCTCGCCGACATCCAGGACGGCCTCGACGCGCCGGTGAGCGTGCACCTCAACGGCTGCCCCAACTCCTGCGCGCGGATCCAGACGGCGGACATCGGCCTCAAGGGCCAGATCGTCACCGACGCCGACGGCAACCAGGTCGAGGGGTTCCAGGTCCACCTCGGCGGCGGTCTCGGCCTCGACGCCGGGTTCGGCCGGAAGCTGCGCGGGCACAAGGTGACCGCGGCCGAGCTGACCGGCTACGTCGAACGCGTCGTGCGCGCCTACGTCACCGGGCGCGAGCCCGGCGAACGGTTCCCGCAGTGGGCCGCACGGGCCGAAGAGAGCGCCTTGCAGTGACTTCCCCCGAACGAGCGGCTCCGTACTACTGCCCGTATTGCGGTGACGAGGACCTGCGGCCGGAAGAGAAGGGCGGCTGGCTTTGTTCCGCCTGTCGCCGGGTCTTCTCGGTCAAGTTCCTCGGCCTGTCCCTTCCGGAGGTATCCCGATGACCGCCACTGCCGACTACAAGACCCTCGCCGAGCGCGCTTCGCGGGAGCTCGCCGACGCGACGGCGGAAGAAGCGCTGCGCTGGACCGCCGAGACGTTCGGGGACGACTTCATCGTCGCGTCCAACATGCAGGACGCCGTCCTCATCGACCTGGCCACGAAGGTCAAGCCCGAGGTGGACGTCCTGTTCCTCGAGACCGGCTACCACTTCCCGGAGACGATCGGCACCCGCGACGCGGTCGAGGCGGTCTACCCCGGCGTGAAGATCGTGAACGCCCAGGCCGAGCAGAGCGTCGCCGAGCAGGACGCCGAATACGGCGCGAAGCTGCACGACCGCGACCCGACGCTGTGCTGCAACCTGCGCAAGGTCGTGCCGCTGCGCAACACCCTCGCCAACTACTCCGCGTGGGTCACCGGCGTCCGCCGCGTGGACGCGCCGACCCGCGCGAACACCCCGATCGTCACCTGGGACGACCGCAACGGCCTGGTGAAGGTCAACCCCATCGCGGCGTGGACCGACGACGAGTTCAAGGCCTACATCGCCGAGCACGGGATCCTGGAGAACCCGCTGGTCTCGATCGGTTACCTCTCGATCGGCTGTGCACCCTGCACCGCGAAAGTCGCGCCAGGGCAGGACCCGCGCAGCGGCCGCTGGGCCGGGCAGAGCAAGACCGAGTGCGGGCTGCACGGCTGATGTCAGACACCGAGGGACGCATGACGACACTGGAACCCGCCACCGACGCGGCTCAGGACAACCTCGCCGCGTTGGAGTCCGAAGCCATCCACATCTTCCGGGAGGTGGCGGGCGAGTTCGACCGGCCGGTGATCCTCTTCTCCGGCGGCAAGGACTCGACGCTGCTGCTGCACCTGGCGATCAAGGCGTTCTGGCCGGCGCCGGTGCCGTTCCCGCTGCTGCACGTGGACACCGGGCACAACTTCGACGAGGTCATCGAGTTCCGCGACCGCGTCGTCGAGCAGCACGGGCTGCGGCTGGTCGTCGCGAAGGTGCAGGACTGGATCGACGACGGCCGTCTCGAGGAGCGCGCCGACGGGCTGCGCAACCCGCTGCAGACCACGCCGCTGCTCGACACGATCGCGGAGAACAAGTTCGACGCCGTCTTCGGCGGCGGCCGCCGGGACGAGGAACGCGCCCGGGCGAAGGAGCGGATCTTCAGCCTCCGCAACGCCTTCGGTCAGTGGGAGCCCCGGCGCCAGCGGCCCGAGCTGTGGAACCTCTACAACGGCAGGCACCGCCCCGGCGAGCAGGTCCGCGTCTTCCCGCTGTCCAACTGGACCGAGGCCGACGTCTGGAACTACATCGCCCGCGAGAACGTCGAACTGCCGTCGATCTACTACGCCCACCGGCGCGAGGTGTACCTGCGCGACGGGATGCTGCTGGCCGAGGGCCCGTGGGGCGGTCCCCGGCCGGGCGAAGAGATCAGCGAGCGGACGGTGCGCTACCGGACCGTCGGCGACGGCTCGTGCACCGGCGCGATCGAATCCACCGCGGGCACCGTCGAAGAGGTCATCGCCGAGGTGTCGGCCTCGCGGCTGACCGAGCGCGGCGCGACCAGGGCGGACGACCGGATGTCCGAGGCGGCCATGGAAGACCGCAAGCGTGAGGGGTACTTCTGATGAGTTCGCTGCTTCGCCTGGCCACCGCCGGGAGCGTCGACGACGGCAAGTCGACGCTCGTCGGCCGGCTGCTGTACGACACCAAGTCGGTGCTCGCCGACCAGCTCGACGCCGTCACCCGTGCGTCCGTCGACAAAGGACTGTCCACACCGGACCTGTCGCTACTGGTGGACGGCCTGCGTTCGGAGCGTGAGCAGGGCATCACCATCGACGTCGCCTACCGGTACTTCGCCACGCCGAAGCGCTCCTTCGTGCTGGCCGACACGCCAGGCCACGTGCAGTACACCCGCAACACGGTGACCGGCGCGTCGACCGCGCAGCTGGCCGTGCTGCTCGTCGACGCGCGCAAGGGGGTGCTCGAGCAGACCCGCCGGCACGCGGCCGTGCTGGCGCTGCTCGGCGTGCCACAGCTGGTGCTCGCGGTGAACAAGATCGACCTGGTCGGCTACGACGAGGCGACGTTCACGGTGATCGCGAAGGAGTTCGCTTCGCACGCCGAGACGCTCGGGTACCCGCGCGGGTCGGTCCTCGCGATCCCGGTTTCGGCGCTGGAGGGCGACAACGTCGCGACGCGCTCGGAGCGGACGCCGTGGTACTCCGGCCCCAGCCTGCTCGAGCACCTGGAAGAGGTGCCGGTCGCGCCCGATCCGCACGACTCGGCGCTGCGGTTCCCGGTGCAGTACGTGATCCGCCCGCGCACGCCCGAGTACCCGGACTACCGCGGCTACGCGGGCCAGATCGCGGCGGGCACGGTGCGCCCGGGCGACGAGATCGTCGTGCTGCCGCAGGGCATCCGCAGCCGCGTCGAACGGATCGACACCGCGGACGGGGAGCTGGCCGAAGCCGGCGCGGGCACGTCGGTGACGCTGCTGCTCGCCGACGACATCGACATCTCCCGCGGCGACCTGATCGCCGCCGCGGACGCGCCGCCGCACGTCACCGACGAGATCACCGGCACGCTGTGCTGGCTGTCGGCCAAGCCGCTCAAGCCGGGCGCCCGCGTACTGGTCAAGCACGGCACCCGCACGGTGCAGGCGCTGGTCGGCGAGCTGCACGCGCGGTTCGACGAGCAGGCACTGTCCAGTGTGGACGCTCCGGGCACGCTGGAGCTCAACGACATCGGGCTCGTCACGCTGCAGCTGGCCGAAGAGCTGGGCGTCGACGACTACGCCGTCAGCCCGCGCACCGGCGCGTTCCTGGTGATCGACCCGAAGGACGGCGACACCCTCGCCGCGGGGCTGGTGGGTGATCGCTTCTCGTGACGCCTCCCCTGGTCGCCGTCGCGCACGGCAGCCGTGACCCCCGCTCGGCCGCGACCGTGCGGGCGCTCGTCGACGTCGTGCGCGCCCAGGCACCGGGTGCCGGAGTCCACGAGTCCTTTCTGGACCTGTCGGAACCACGGGTCACCGACGTGCTGCGGGAGCTGTACGCGTCCGGGCACCGGACGGCGGTCGTGGTGCCGCTGCTGCTGGGCAGCGCGTTCCACGCCCGGGTCGACCTGCCCGCGCTGATCGACGAGGTCGTCTCGGCGTGCCCGGGGTTCCGCGTCCAGGTGTCGGACGTGCTCGGCGCCGACCCGGCGCTGCAAGCCGTCGCCCTCGACCGGCTGGCGGCCGCGCCCCGCCACCGCGGCACGGGGGTGCTGCTCAGCGCGGTCGGCTCGTCGAACGCCGCCGCCAACGCCGTCGTCGCGTCGCTGGCCGCGCGCTGGGAAGAGCGGCTCGGGCTCCCGGTGAGCGAGGCGTTCGCCGGCGCGACCCAGCCCGACATCCCGGCCGCCGCCGCCCGGCTGCGGTCCCGCGGGGCACGCCACCTCGTGGTGGCCTCGTGGTTCCTGGCGCCGGGCCTGCTCCCGGACCGGATCGCGCGGCTGGCCCGCGAAGCCGACCCGGACGCGTTCATCGCCGCTCCGCTGGCGGACGACCCGCGCGTCGCGGACGTCGTCGTCGCGCGGTACGCCACCGCGGTCACCGCGTTGCTGCGGGCCGGGCAATACGCGTAGCGCCGGGTCCCCCTGCGGGCGGGAACCGCCCGTAGGGTGGCTTCATGGGGAACTTCGAACTCGCCCAGGTCAACATCAGCCGGATGAAGGCACCGCTCGACGACGACTCCTTCCGCGACTTCGTCGGCGCGCTGGAGCCGGTCAACGCCATCGCCGACCACGCGCCCGGCTTCGTGTGGCGGCTGCAGACCGAAGACGGCGACGCGACGTCGATCCGCGCCTTCGAGTGGGACGTGCGCGGCACGTCCGGGATCCTGGTCAACATGTCCGTGTGGACGTCGGTGGAAGCACTGGCGTCGTTCGTGTTCTCCGGCGAGCACCTGGCGATCCTCAAGCGCCGCCGCGAGTGGTTCCACCGCGTCCAGGACGTGATGACCGCGCTGTGGTGGGTGCCCGCGGGGCACCGGCCGACGACGGCGGAGGCCGAGGAGAAGATCAAGCACCTGCGCGTCTACGGCCCGACGCCCGAGGCGTTCACGCTGAAGCAGCACTTCTCCCCGGCCGCCGCCGCGCACGCGGGTGACCCCGATTGGCTGTGCCCCGCGTAACACCGGCCGCGCGGGGCGGATGTGCAAGGGTGGCGGGCATGGCTGACGAACTGGTGCACTACGACGTGGTGGGCGGCACCGCCACGATCACCTTGGACTCCCCGCACAACCGCAACGCGCTTTCGGCGCAGCTGCGCCGCGAACTCTCGGACTCGCTGGCGAAGGCGGCCGCCGCCGACGCCGTGCGGGTGATCGTGCTGACCCACACCGGGCCGGTGTTCTGCGCGGGGATGGACCTCAAGGAAGCGCGCGGCGCCGGCGCGGGCGACCAGGGCGTGAACGAGTTCCCCCGCATTCTCGAGCAGCTGTGGACCAGCCCGAAGCCGGTGGTCGCCCGCCTGGCCGGCCCGGCTCGCGCCGGTGGCATCGGCATGGTGGCGGCGTGCGACATCGCCGTGGCGGTGCCGGAAGCGACGTTCGCCTTCTCCGAGGTCCGCATCGGCGTGGTCCCGGCGATCATCTCCCTGACGGTCCTCCCCCGCCTCAACCCCCGCGCGGCGCACGAGCTGTTCCTGACCGGCGACACGTTCGACGCCCGCCGCGCGGTCGAGATCGGCCTGCTGAACTCGGCGGTCCCGGCGGACGAGCTCGACGCCGAGGTCACCCGCTTCGTCCGGGCGCTGGCGGCCGGCGGCCCGAAGGCGCTGGCCGAGACGAAGGCGCTGCTGAGCCGCCCGCGTCCGGCCACACCTTCGGAGGGGTTCGAGGAGATGCTCGGCCTGTCGACGAAGTTCTTCGCCAGTGAGGAAGGCCAGGAGGGCATCCTGGCCTTCGCCCAGAAGCGCAAACCGAACTGGGTGCCGCAGGACTGAAGCGCGGACGCGGGCCTGCTTGCGCGGAGCCGGCGCGAGCAGGCCCCCGCCGCAACGACGTGCTGCGGCGGCACCGCGCGGGGACGCCGCTCAGGCGTCCGGCAGCACGACCGTGAGCCGCCACGAGCCGGCGCTGCGGCCGTTCGGGCCGAGCGCGCGCTGCGCGTCCGAAAGGACGCTGCGGATCGCCAGGTAGGTCTTGGGTTCGGTCTTGCGCAGCGCGTCCGAACCCGGCCAGATCAGCACGTGCTCCCCCGGTGGCAGCCACGACAGGTCGGTCAGGCAGTCGTAGAGCGCGTCGAGGTTGTGCCCGAAGTGGTCCGGAAAGGACAGTGCCTCGGCGAACGCGGCCAGCGTGCCTGCCTTGTCCACGGCCGGCCGGGACGTCACCAGGTGCGGGTACGCGCCCCGGGCGAACGCCGCTTCCGCGGCGGCCTTCGCCTGCTCGTCGGCGCTCATCGGGCCGGGTCCACGACGACGAACGACGCGTAGTGGTCGCCGGTGTAGTACAGCTCGTGCGCCTGCCCGGTGATCAGCCGCCGGGCGCCGCGATCGGCGCTGCCCGGGGTCTTCACGGTGTATTCGTGGTAGTAGCCGGATTTCTTGCCGGGCAATCTCTTCTCGCGGTTCTCGAAGACGACGTCGTCGTTGCGCGGATAGGGGTACGGGCCGCCCGCCTCGATCAGCTTCCACGTGTCGGTGGCCTGCGGGGGCAGCGTGGAAAGCGCCTTCACCGGCAACCCGGAGTCCGCGCCCGGCACGGCCGCGCCGCCCTTGGCCGGCGTGCTGCTCTTCGCGGACCCGCTCACCGACGTACTCGGCGCGGGCGACGGCGAGCCGCCGCCGAGGTTGTCCTTGACCAGCCAGCCCCCCAGCACCAGCACGAGGAGCCCGATCAGCGCGGCGGTGATCCGCCTTCGGTTGAACATGGTGCGCGAGCCTATGCCGACCCGTCGGAGTCGTCGTCACGCCCCGGAGCGAGCCGGCGGGCGAAGAGCCCGACGAGCTTGTCGAGCACCCACGCGGCGGCCAGGCACAGCGGCACGACGACCACCATGACCAGCACGAACTGGACCGGGAACCACGCCTGGGCGAGCCACAGCTCGACCCCGTCCCACCAGTCGGCAAGCCCGTTGAACACGGTGTGAGCCTACGCGCGCTCTGCTGCCCCCACCCCGTAGGGGCGGTACGTTGCAGGACATGTTCGCCGTGTACGCGCAGGAGCCCAACGCCGAAAGCCCGCTCGACTCGCTCGTCGTGGGCGAGCGCCCCGAACCCGAAGTGCCCGGCGGCTGGGTCCGCGTGCACGTCAAGGCGGCCAGCCTCAACATGCACGACCTCTGGACGCTGCGCGGCGTCGGGATCAAGCCGGACCAGTTCCCGATGATCCTCGGCTGCGACGGCGCCGGCACCCTCGACGACGGCTCCGAGGTCGTCATCCACTCGGTGATCAACGCGCCGGGCTGGCAGGGCGACGACACCCTCGACCCGAAGCGCACGCTGCTCACCGAGAAGCACCAGGGCACCTTCGCCGACCAGGTCGTCGTGCCCGCCCGCAACGTCGTCCCGAAGCCCGCGGCGCTCAGCTTCGCCGAAGCCGCGACCATGGGCACGGCCTGGCTGACCGCCTACCGGATGCTCTTCGTGAAGTCCGGGCTGCGGCCGGGCCAGACGATGCTGGTGCAGGGTGCGTCCGGCGGCGTCTCGACCGCGCTGGTCCAGCTCGGCCGCGCCGCCGGGTTCCGGGTCTGGGTCACCGGCCGCAGCGAGGAGAAGCGCGCCCTCGCCACGAGCCTCGGCGCGCACCAGGTGTTCGAATCGGGCGCGCGGCTGCCCGAGCGCGTTGACGCCGTGTTCGAGACTGTCGGCAAGGCCACCTGGTCACATTCGGTCAAATCGCTTAAACCGGGCGGAATCATCGTCGTCTCCGGCTCGACCAGCGGCCCGGACGCCCACGCGGAGCTGCAGCGCGTCTTCTTCCTCCAGTTGCGCATCGCCGGCTCGACCATGGGCACCCGCGACGAGCTCGCGGACCTGCTCGCCTACCTCGACCTGACCGGCGTCCGGCCCCAGATCGGCGCGAAATTGCCTTTTTCCGAAGTGCTCAAGGGCTTCCGGGCGATGCTCGACGGGGACACCGCCGGCAAGATCGTCTTCACCCGCTAGACCCGCCGCGAGCTGGGCGGATCCCGCGATCCGCCGCTCGCGGAAAAGCATCCGCATCTCGTGAATGTTTGACGTCTTCAGTTCGAGACCTGGTCGTTAGCACCGAAATTCCACCAAAACCCCACCACGGCCAGCTAATCTGGAGTCATGACCGCGACGAAGCGGCCCGCACCGGCTGTACCGGGCGGCCGGCCCAGTGACGAAGATCCGATCCGGGTCTCCTTCCGGCGCTACGCCGGCGTCCGCACCCGTGTGCTCGAGGTGAGCGTCCCCGACCCGGAGCAACCCGCCGGGCGCCGCTCGCTGCGGCGCCGGGCCGCCGCGCCGCACGTCCGGCCCACGGCCCCGCGCCTGGTGCTCCTGCACGGCTACTGCGACAGCGCCGACACCTGGCGCCCCGCCTTGGAGCAGCTCGCGGCCGCCGGGATCCCGGCGGTCGCGGTCGATCTGCCGGGGTTCGGCGACGCCCAGCCGCTGCGGCCGGGCCCGATGCTGCCGCAGCTCGACGCGTTCACCACCGCCGTCGTCCGCGAGCAGGCGGTGCTCGGCTCGGTCGTGCTGGCCGGGAACTCCCTCGGCGGCACCATGAGCCTGCGCGCGGCACAGAACAGCAGGCTGCCGATTTCGGGGGTCGTGTCCATCGCCGCGCCGGGATTCGTCGACTCGTGGCTGATCCGCGCCGTCGCGCGCTACCCGCTGCCGCTGCGGCTGTACTCATCCCTGCCCGTCCCGGTGCCGGGATTCCTGGTGCGCAAGGTCGCCGAGCAGGTCGTCCCCCGGCTGCTGTACGCCGACTCGGCCGCGGCCGACGCGCTCCAGGTGCAGCGCTTCACCGCGCTCTTCCCGGACTACCGCGCGACCAAGACCCGGCTGGAGCAGGCCCGGCAGCTCGTCGCCGAACTGGTCGACGCCTACCGCCTCGACTCCGTCGAAGTCCCGCTGCTGGTCGTCGCCTGCGGCAAGGACAAGCTCGTCACCGCCGCGTCCGGGCGGCAGCTGCACACGCTGGTGCCGCACAGCAGGCTGCTGGTCCGCGAGGACTGGGGGCACTGCCCGCAGCTGGACGCCCCGGTGGAGATCGCGGAGCTGCTCACCTACTTCGCCGCGAGCGCGGTCCGGACCACGCAGGCCAAGCGGGCCGCCGCGACGGCGTCGAAGGCCGTCAGCGAGGACACCGCGGCGGGCTGACGCGCTCAAGCTGTCGGCGCGCCGAGTTGGCGGTAGGTTCCGCGAGGGCCCGTGATCCGGGCTCTCCACCGACCGTTCGGGAGGCGATGATGTCCGCTCCAGGGGGCTTGGGCTCGAGCTCCGGCATCTTCCGGCGCAAGCCGATCGATCAGATCCAGGACAAGGCCGAAGGCGCCCTGAACCGCACTCTGGGACTGTGGCAGCTGACGGCCATCGGCGTCGGCGGCATCATCGGCGCCGGCATCTTCGCCCTCGCCGGCAGCGTCGCCCACGGCGACGACGCGGCGGGCATCCCCGGCGTCGGCCCGGCCGTGCTGATCTCGTTCCTCATCGCCGGCGTCGCGAGCGCCGCGGCGGCGTTCTCCTACGCGGAGTTCGCCGGCCTGATCCCGAAGGCCGGCTCGGCCTACACCTACGGCTACGCGGTGCTCGGCGAGGTCGTCGGCTGGTTCATCGGCTGGGACCTGCTGCTGGAGTACACCGCGATCGTGTCGGTGGTGGCGATCGGGATCTCGGGCTACTTCAGCTTCCTGCTCGGCCAGCTCGGCCTCGACCTGCCCGCGTGGATGCTCGGCGCGCCCGGCACCGGGCCGGGCCACAAGGTCGACCTGTTCGCCGCACTGCTGTGCCTGCTGATCGCGTACCTGCTCAACCGCGGCATCCGCAGCGCCGCCCGGTTCGAGACGGCGATGGTCGGGATCAAGGTCCTGATCGTGCTGGTGGTCATCCTGGTCGGCTTCTTCTACGTCAAGACCGGCAACTACACGCCGTTCGCGCCGGCCGGCTTCGGTGGCGCGGTGACCGGCGCCGCGACGGTGTTCTTCGCCGTTTTCGGCTACGACGCCATGAGCACGGCCGCGGAGGAGTCGAAGGACGCGCAACGGCACATGCCGAAGGCGATCCTGTACTCGCTGGGCATCTCGATGGTGCTGTACGTGCTGGCCTGCCTGGTCCTGACCGGCATGCAGAAGTACACCGAGATCGACCCGAAGAGCGGCTTCTCGACGGCGTTCAAGTCGGTCGGCCTCTCCGGGCTGGCCACGGTGATCGCGATCGGCGCCATCATCGGCATCCTCACCGTGCTGTTCACGTTCCTGATGGGCGCCACCCGCGTCGGCTACTCGATGAGCCGCGACGGCCTGCTCCCGCCGTGGTTCGGCAAGACCAACCCGAAACGCCAGGTGCCGAGCCGGATGACGTGGATCCTCGGCGGCGCGTCCGCGATCATCGCCGGGGTCCTGCCCATCGGCGAGGCTGCCGAGCTGACGAACATCGGCATCCTGCTGGCGTTCGTCGTCGTCTGCGTCGCGGTGATCGTGCTGCGCTACAAGCAGCCGGACCTGCCGCGAACGTTCCGGACGCCGGGCATGCCGGTGGTGCCCGCGATCGGCGTCGTGTTCTCGATCTGGCTGATCACGTTCCTGCAGCCGGCGACCTGGCTGCGGTTCGCCGTCTGGTTCGTCATCGGCATGGTCGTCTACTTCCTCTACAGCCGGCGGCATTCGGTGCTCAACCGCGGCGGCTCGGACGCCTAGCGGATCCGGTCGAGGCGCGCCGCGGCTTCGCGCGCCTCGACCTTCAACCGCTCGATGATCACGGCGGCCGAAGCGTCGTACGCGAGCGGGTAGGTCTGGCCCGCCCACAGCGAGATCGCTTCCGGGTCCCCGGCCTTCGCCGACGCCTTGCGCACCGGCCCGGCGAGGTTGTTGAGCTGCGGATAGGCGGCCGGGGCGCCCTCGGACAGCGCGTCCACGAACTTGTTGACCAGACCTCGCGCCGGACGTCCGCTGAAGGCGCGCGTGAACACCGTCTCGCGCTCGCCGAGGGCGAGGGCCTTGCGGTGCGCCTCGGACGTCCCGGCTTCGTCCGCGCGCAGGAAGACGGTGCCCAGCTGGGCGGCCACGGCGCCGGCCGCGAGCACGGCCGCGACGTCGGCGCCGTGCACCAGCCCGCCGGCGGCGATCAGCGGCAGGTCGACCCGGGCGGCGACCAGCCTCAAAAGGGCGAGGACGCCGTATTCCGCGCCGCCGCCGGGCAGGTCCGGGTCGTCGGTGAACAGGCTCCGGTGCCCGCCCGCCTCGAAGCCCTGCAGGACGAGCGCGTCGGCGCCGAGGTCCGCGGCCCGGTGGGCGGCCTCCGGAGTGGTCACGGTGACGACCACCTTGCTGCCGGCCTCCCTGAGGCGCAGCACGTCCGACGGCGAGGGCGGCCCGAAGGTGAACGACACCACGGGAACCCGTTTCTCGACCACGACGTCCAGCTTCGCCGGGTAAGCGTCGTCGTCCCACTTCGGCTCGCCGAGCTCGACGTCGTACTCGCGGGCGAACGCCTCGAGCCGCTCACGGTGCGCGCCGATGTCGGCACCGGTGTCCGGCTGCGGGACGAAGATGTTGACGCCGAACGGCCGCCCGGTGAGCTCGGCGGTCCGGTCGATCTGTGCCGCCAGCGCCGCGGGCGTGAGCATGCCGGCGGAGAGGAAACCGAAGCCGCCGGCTTCGGTCACCGCGGCGACCAGCTCCGGAGTGGTGGGACCGCCGGCCATCGGCGCGGCGACGACCGGGAACGTCAGCTCGTCGAACATGCCACCGAGCGTAGTCCCGGGTCCGGCGCGAGGACCACCCAAGCTGGTCTAGACCATAGCGCGCGGAAGTGCGACGATCCCGGCAGGTGCGACGGCGAAGTCGCGCCCTTCCCGCCAGGAGGTCCCCCGGTGAAGCAGTCCTTCGCGCGGCGGCTCGGCCGTGCGCTCGCCGTGCTGGCCCTGATCGGCGCCGGCACGACAGCTGCCCACCTCACACCGGCCGCGGCGGCCACACCGGCGTTGCAGTCGATCGTGCCGGCGCCGGTCTCGGTGACCCCGGCGGCCGGGGTCACGTTCCCGCTGGTGGCGACGACGAAGATCGTCACCGAAGCCGGTTCGGCGCCGGCCAGGCAGGTCGGCGACTACCTCGCCGGGGTGCTGCGGCCGTCGACCGGCTTCGCGCTGCCGGTGTCCGACGCGCCGGCGTCGGTCCCGTCGGACAGCATCGCGCTGCTGTTGAGCGGCGCGCCGGCGGCCGTCGGCGCGCAGGGCTACCAGCTGGTGTCGACGGCGTCTTCGGTCACCGTGCGGGCCACCACCGCGGACGGGCTCTTCGCCGGCGTCCAGACGGTGCGGCAGCTGCTGCCGGGCCGCGTGGAAAGCCCGGCGGCCCAGCAGGGCCCATGGAACGTCCCGGGGGCGACGATCGTGGACTACCCGCGCTTCGGCTACCGCGGCGCGATGCTCGACGTCGCCCGGCACTTCCACCCGGTGGCGACGGTCAAGCGGTACCTCGACCAGCTGGCCCAGTACAAGATCAACAACCTGCACCTCCACCTGGCGGACGACCAGGGCTGGCGCATCCAGATCGACAGCTGGCCCCGCCTGACGACGTACGGCGGCAGCACCCAGGTCGGCGGCGGCGCGGGCGGCTACTACACGAAGGCGCAGTACACGGACATCGTGAACTACGCGGCTTCGCGCCACATCACGATCATCCCGGAGATCGACATGCCGGGGCACGTGAACGCGGCGCTGGCGTCGTACGCGGAGCTGAACTGCACCGGAGTGGCGCCGGCGTTGAGGACGGACACGGCGGTCGGCTACAGCTCGCTGTGCATCTCGAAGGACATCACGTACACGTTCATCGCGGACGTCCTGCGCGAGCTGGCGGCCCTGACCCCGGGTCCGTACCTGCACATCGGCGGCGACGAAGCGTCCTCGACGTCGGCGGCCGACTACCTGACGTTCGTCAACAAGGTGCTCCCCTTGGTGGCGGCCACGGGCAAGTCGGTGGTGGGCTGGCACGACATCGCGAAGGCTGCGTTGCCCGCTTCGGCCACCCCGCAGTTCTGGGGAACGTCGACGTCCGACGCCGGCGTCTCGACGGCGGTTTCCCGGGGCAGCAAGGTGATCCTGTCGCCGGCGAACAAGGCGTACCTGGACATGAAGTACACCAGCTCGACCCCGATCGGCCTGTCGTGGGCGGGCTACATCGAGGTCCGGGACGCGTACGGCTGGAACCCGGGAGCGTACCTGTCCGGCGTCGGCGAATCGGCGGTCCGCGGGGTGGAATCCCCGCTGTGGTCGGAAACGGTGGTGACACCATCGGACATCGACTACCTGGCGTTCCCCCGCCTGGCGGCGCACGCGGAGCTGGGCTGGTCACCGTGGTCAACGCACGACTGGACGGCCTTCCGGACCCGCCTGGGCGCGCAGGCCCCGCGCTGGGTGGCGCAGGGGATCACCTTCTACCGGTCGGCGCAGATCGCGTGGGACACCGGCGGGACGACGAACCCGGGCACGTGCACCGACCCGGCGTGGACCGCGGCCCAGGTGTACACGGGCGGCAACGTGGTGTCCCACAACGGCCACAAGTGGACGGCACAGTGGTGGACGCAGGGCGAGGAGCCCGGAACGACGGGCCAGTGGGGAGTCTGGACCGACAACGGCGCTTGTTGAGGCGAAGGGCCGAAGCACCGGGCGTCGCGCAGGCGGCCGGGCGCGGCTGGACGTCGACTGGCCCGGCGCACCGCGCGAGGACGTCACCGGCCTGCGCGGAGGGTTGCCGGCGCACTTCGGCCGGTGAATTTCGGGCACCGGGCCGGTTCGGCGGGCTAGGTTGGGGCCATGAGCGCTGATCTGGAGCAGGTTCGCACGCTGTCGTTGCAGGAGCACGGCCTCGCCACCGTGGCCACGACTCGCGCGGACGGCACCGTGCACGCCTCCGTTGTCAACGTCGGCGTCCTCGACGACCCGGTGACCGGTGCCCCGGGTGTCGCGTACGTCGCCGTGGGGAAGGCGCACAAGCTCGCCCTGCTGCGCCGGGCCGGGCACGCCACCGTGACCTTCCGGCGTGGCTGGAACTGGCTCTCCGTCACCGGGGCCACCCACCTCATCGGACCCGACGACCCCGACCCCGCCTTCGACCCCGCCGGCTTGCCGCAGCTGCTGCGTGACGTCTTCATCGCCGCCACCGGCACCCACGACGACTGGGCCGAGTACGACCGCGTGATGGCCGAAGAGCGGCGGGTCGCGGTGTTCATCCGCGCGGACCGGATAATCGGCAATCCCTGACCCTTCCGGCCCCAGGAGTCGTCCCGTTGTCCGAGTCCCCGCCGCACCGCGTCACGACACCGGTCAAGGTTCTCGTCGGCTTGCTCGCCGTCGCCGATGCCGGGTTCGGCGCGGCGCTCGCCGCCGGGCTGGTGCGTGGTCTCTCGCCGTGGCTGATCGGCGGCGCCTACGCGGCGACCGTGCTCGTGGCGGTCCTGGCCTACCGCGTCTCCCGCGCCCGCGACCTCAAGCGCGGGCTGGCGGGCCTGCGCGACCTCACCGTCGGTGAGGAGGGCATCCGTCTGCCCGCGGGCACGCTCAGCACGCGGCTGGTTCCCTGGCCGGAGATCGCCGAAGTCACCGTGCGCCGTTCGGCTCGCTTCGGCGACGGCTACCTGCGCGACGCCCTCTGGCTCGACCTGGTCACCGGCGGGGGCGTCGAAAGTTCGGTGCAGCGCTACGCGCCGCGAAGCAAGCTGGACCCGGCACCGCCGCAGCGGAGGCAGTTCGAGCAGACGGCGATCCTCACGCCGGCCCTGTTCGACGCCATGCTCGACCGGCTCCGGAAGGAACTGCGCCACCGGCAGCTGCCCGCCCAGCTCCGCGACACCCCTCGGCTCCGCCGCCTCTGACCGGGCTCAGCCGAGCCGCCCCAGCAACTCGCGGGGCATGATCCGGACCGGGAACGGCCGCTCGAGCTCGGCCGCCTCGTCGCCCGCCGCCTTGGCCACCTGCTGGTAGCAGCCGTCCGCGTCCAGCTCGAACACGGTCAGCGCGGGCTCCGCCGGGTCGATCACCCAGTAGCTGCCGGTTCCGAGCCGTTCGTAGACCGCCTTCTTGAGGTTCCAGTCGTAGATCGCCGTGCTGGGCGACAGCACTTCGACCGCCAGCACCGGTGGCGCCGGGAGATCCTTGTCGGTGAAGTCTTCGTCCCGGCCGACCAGGACGTCCGGCTGCAGCTCGGTATCGTCCCCCGAGTGCACCGCGAAGGGTGCGACGAGTACGTCGTACTCGGGCGGACACACCCTCTCGATCACTCTCCACAGTCTCACCACGATTGCCTGATGCCGTCTTCCTGGCGCCGGGCTCACGATGAGCACCCCGTCGACGAGTTCTCGGCGTCGGCCATCGTCCGGCATCCCCTCAAGATCGTGCACCGTCAGGGGGCCCGAATCGGCGGGATGCTCGATATCTGCCATGACCGTCATGGTGCTCTCCTTTCGCTCTTCGCACCAGAGCAAAGCAGACAGCACCGACAGAAACCACATCGAACACGAGTTCGGCGCCCATATTCACGCGTAGGCGTGAATATGGGCGCCGCTGTCACATCAACGGAACAGTTACTTCTTGTTCTTCCCGGAGTCCTCAGTGGACAGTGCGGCGACGAAAGCCTCTTGCGGGACCTCGACCCGGCCGACGGTCTTCATCCGCTTCTTGCCTTCCTTCTGCTTCTCCAGCAGTTTCCGCTTACGCGAGATGTCACCGCCGTAGCACTTCGCGAGGACGTCCTTGCGGATCGCGCGAATGGTTTCGCGGGCGATGATCCGGGCGCCGATGGCGGCCTGGATGGGCACCTCGAAGTTCTGCCGCGGGATCAGTTCGCGGAGCCGGTTCACCATGCGGTTGCCATAGTTGTAGGCGTCTTCCTTGTGCACGATCGCGGAGAACGCGTCGACGGCTTCACCCTGCAGCAGGATGTCCACCTTGACCAGGTCCGCCGCCTGCGTGCCCGCCTCTTCGTAGTCCAGCGACGCGTAGCCGCGCGTACGCGACTTCAGCGTGTCGAAGAAGTCGAAGATGATTTCGCCCAGGGGCATGTTGTACCGCAGCTCGACGCGGTCCTCGGACAGGTAGTCCATGCCGAGCAGCTGGCCACGCTTGTTCTGGCACAGCTCCATGATCGTGCCGATGAACTCCGACGGCGCCAGGATGCTGACCTTGCTGACCGGCTCGAGCACCTTGTCGATCTTGCTCCCGGTCGGCCAGTCCGACGGGTTGGTGACGTGGATCTCCTTGCCGTCGTCCAGCACCACGTCGTAGACGACGTTCGGCGCGGTGGAGATCAGGTCGAGACCGAACTCGCGCTCGAGCCGGTCGCGCGTGATCTCCAGGTGCAGCAGGCCGAGGAAGCCGCAGCGGAAGCCGAAGCCCAGCGCCACCGACGTCTCCGGCTCGTAGTCGAGCGCGGCGTCGTTGAGCTGGAGCTTGTCCAGCGCCTCGCGCAGCTCGGGGTAGTCGGAACCGTCGACCGGATACAGTCCGGAGTAGACCATCGGCTTCGGTTCGCGGTAGCCGGCCAGCGCCTCCTTGGCGCCCTGGCGCTCCGACGTCACGGTGTCGCCCACCTTCGACTGGCGGACGTCCTTCACGCCGGTGATCAGGTAGCCCACCTCGCCGACGCCCAGCCCCTTGCTGGGCTTGGGCTCCGGCGAGATGATGCCGACTTCCAGGAGCTCGTGGGTGGCGCCGGTGGACATCATCTTGATGCGCTCACGCGGGGTGATCTTGCCGTCGACCACCCGGATGTAGGTCACCACGCCGCGGTAGGTGTCGTAGACCGAGTCGAAGATCATCGCGCGGGCGGGTGCGTCGGCGTCACCCTCCGGTGCCGGAACCGACTTCACGACCTCGTCGAGCAGCGCGCCGACCCCGATGCCGGTCTTGGCCGAGACCCGCAGGACGTCGTCGGCCTCACAGCCGATGATGTGGGCCAGCTCGGCCGCGTACTTGTCGGGGTCGGCCGAGGGCAGGTCGATCTTGTTGAGCACCGGGATGATCGTCAGGTTGTTCTCGAGCGCGAGGTACAGGTTGGCCAGCGTCTGGGCCTCGATCCCCTGCGCCGCGTCGACCAGCAGGACCGCGCCTTCGCACGCCTCCAGGGCCCGCGAGACCTCGTAGGTGAAGTCGACGTGGCCGGGCGTGTCGATCATGTGCAGGACGTGGTCCTGCCCGTCGACCTGCCAGGGCAGCCGGACGTTCTGCGCCTTGATGGTGATGCCGCGCTCACGTTCGATGTCCATCCGGTCGAGGTACTGAGCGCGCATGGCCCGCTCTTCCACGACGCCGGTGAGCTGCAGCATGCGGTCGGCCAGGGTGGACTTGCCGTGGTCGATGTGCGCGATGATGCAGAAGTTCCGGATGAGCTCCGGAGGCGTGAAGGTGGTGTCGGCGAACTTGTTGAGCGCTGTCACTCGAATGAGTCCTCGGAAAGTCGGGGATGGCCACCCCTATGGTCCCATGGCCCTCCGGGTGCGGGTGGGGGTCATCCCCGATGCGGGGTTTTGGGATCCGTGGTGCCCTCGAAGTATGAGCACATCGCACCAGCCGGCACCCCCTCCCCAGCCGGAGACCAGCGGCTTTGCCCGCGTCCTCGACCGGACGTTCGGTCACCCCTCCGGCACGCTCGGCCGCCTCGGCGGCTGGGTCATGGCGCGGGGCAACGCCGCCACCGAGCACCGCGTCGTCGACCTGGCGAAGATCGAGCCGGACGAGACCGTCCTGGTCGTCGGGCCGGGCCCCGGCGTCGGCCTGGAGGCCGCCGCACGCCTGGCCGGGCGCGTCGTCGGCGTCGACCCGTCCCCCGAGATGCTCGCGCTCTGCCACGAGCGCTGCGGCGACCGCGCCGAGCTGCGTGCGGGCTCGGCAGCGCACACCGGGGAGCCCGACGGGTCCGTCGACGTGGTCCTGACCGTGAACAACGTCATGCTGTGGGACGACCGCGCGGCCGGGTTCGCCGAGCTGTTCCGGGTGCTGCGCCCCGGCGGCCGGCTGCTGGTGTCCGCGCACGAGAAGTGGCTGCCCGTGAGCAGGCACGTCCTGGCCGACGAAGCCGCCGCCGCGGGCTTCACCGACCTGCAGACCTGGACCTGGGAGCCCCCGGGCTTCACCGCGCTCGCCGCGCAGCTGCGCGCCGTCAAGCCCGCCTAGCGGGTGTCCGTGCGGATCGGGTGGCCCTCGGGCACCTCGACCAGCACGATCCGCGTGCCGTCCGGATCGGCGATCCAGGCCTCGTCGAGGCCCCACGGCTCGCGCTGGGCGTCCCGCACCGGCTCCAGGCCCTTCTCCTTGAGGCCGGCCATGGTGCCGGCCAGATCCCGGACCTGCAGCCAGAGCACCAGGTCGGGCGAGGAGCCCGTCTCGCCCCGGCCGGAGACCTCCAGGGAGCCGTGGCCGAGGAAGAACACGGTGCCCCCGGGGAACTCGCGTTCCACGGCCAGACCGAGGGTGTCGCGGTAGAACGCCGTGGACGCGGCGACGTCGCGCGGGCGGATCAGCAGCCGGCTCTTCAGGATCTCCATCCGACCATCCCTACCGGACGGGCTCAGGCGGCCGCAATCGCCGCGATGCCGGACAGCACGATCACCGACCCGGCGAGCCGCCGCAGGGCGTTGCCCTCGCCCAGCACCAGCCAGGCGGCGAGGCCGCCGAGCACGATGCTCAGCTCCCGGGCGGGCGCGACCAGGCTGACCGGCGCCAGGGTGAGGGCGAACAGCACGAGGATGTAGGCGACCGGCGACAGCACCGCGACCAGCAAGACTTCGCGGCGCTGCTCGCGCCAGATCCGCGTCACCTCGGCGCGATCGGCCAGGGCGCCGGGCACGAGCAGCACGCTCTGCAGGACCGAGCCGAGGCCGAAGTAGACGACCGGGGGCACGCCGAGGCCGGTCACCGAGTGCGCGTCCCAGAGGGTGTAGCCGGCGATGACGACCCCGGTCAGGAGGCCGTAGAGGATGCCGGCCTTGACCGCGTGCGGGTCGTCCGCCTTGCGCCCGGTGCTGATGACCAGCACCCCCGCGATCACCAGGAACGCGCCGAGCAGGCCGAGCGGGCCGGGCCGCTCGCCGAGCACCAGGACGGCGGCCAGCACCGAAAGCAGCGGCCCGGTCCCGCGCGCGACGGGGTAGACGACGGAGAGGTCGCCGACCCGGTACCCCCGCTGCAGCACGACGCCGTAGGCGATGTGCAGGACGGCGGTGACCGCGGCGGCGAGCAGCCAGCTCCACTGTGGAGGGTGGTCTTCGACCACGAGCAGCACGATCGTGACCGGAAGCAGCAGGATGGCGCCGGCCGTGTAGTAGAGCCAGACGAACTGGGTGCCACCGGAGGAGATCCGCTTGGCCGCGAGGTTCCACGCGGCGTGCACGACGGCGGCGACGAGGACCAGGGACAAGGCGGTGGCGTTCACGGGATCCCCTCGGGTTTCGCGTGCGCGAAAACCCCGGTCCTCCAGGCTTTTGCCCCGTCAGATGAACGACCGGCCGTCCGGGCCCGCCGATGGTGCCGCTCGGACCAGTCCCGCCGGCCCTGGTTGTGTGGTGCGGGCTGTTCGGACCGGCGACGGAACCCTAGGCACTACCGTCGCCCACGGTACTCCCGGCTCCGGACGCCGGCGGCCGGGCTGTTAAAGTGGTCGCTCGCTGCCCGTGCGGCATTCCGTCATGGAGGAAACCCGCTCTTCGAGCGGGGCCACTTCAGCGCGGCGGCGAATCTCACCGAGTGAAACAGGAGTTGCCCTATGGCCAACATCAAGTCGCAGATCAAGCGCATCACGACGAACGAGAAGGCGCGTCAGCGCAACCAGGCGATCCGGTCCTCGGTGAAGACCGCGATCCGCAAGGTCCGCGAAGCCGCCGAGTCCGGCGACAAGGCCAAGGCCGTCGAGCTGCAGCGCGACGCCGCCCAGAAGCTGGACAAGGCCGTCTCGAAGGGCGTCATCCACGCCAATCAGGCCGCCAACAAGAAGTCGGCGCTGGCCAAGCGCGTCAACGCGCTCTGAGCTGGTTGATTTCTGGAAGGCCCCGGCTTCGGCCGGGGCCTTTTCCATGCGCGGAGGTGCGGCGGCTCGGCGCGCCAGCCTCAGCGGCCGACCTTGACAGGCGACCAGCTCCAGACGGCCCCGCCGTCAGCGGCTGCCCTTGGAGGCAGCCACCTCAAGCCCGTCAGCGGTCGCCGTTCGCGGCAGCCACTCCGGACGTCCGCGGCCTCAGCGGTCACCCTTCGCTGCGGCGACCTCCAGGACCGCGCGCTCCAGGGCGTAGCCGGGGTCCGCTGCCACGCCCTTGACCTCGGCGTTCAGCCGGGCGACCACGCGCATCGCCGTGGCCAGGCCGTCAGGGTTCCAGCCGCGGGACTGTCCCTGCGCCTTGCGGATCTTCCACGGCGGCATGCCGAGTTCGCCCGCCAGCTGGTTCGGGTTGCCCCGGCCGGCGGCGGAGACCCGGGCGATCGTGCGGACCGCGTCGGCGAGCGCGTCGGCGACCAGGACGTGCGGGACGCCGAGCTGCATCGCCCAGCGCAGCGATTCCAGCGCCGCCGCGCGGTCGCCGCTGACCGCCTTCTCCGCCACCGCGAACCCGGTCACGTCGGCGCGGCCGCGGTGGTAGCGGCGGACCGCGTCGGCGTCGACGGCTCCGTCCGTATCCGCGACCAGCTGCGTCGCCGCCGAGGAGAGTTCCCGCAGGTCGGAGCCCACGGCGTCAAGGAGGGCGGCGACCCCTGCCGGGTCGATCTTGCCGCCGACCCGGCGCACCTCGTGGCGCACGAACTGCTCCCGCTCGGCCGGCTTGGTCAGCTTCGGGCACTCCGTGATCGCGGCGCCGGCCTTCTTCAGCGCCGCCGGGAGCGACTTGCCCGCCTTGCTGCGCCCGCCACCGGTGTGCACCACGACGACCACGACCCCGTCCGCCGGGTCCTTCAGGTAGCCCGCCACGGCGTCGGCCAGCTCCTGCGAGATGTCCTGCGCCGACTCGAGGACGATCACCCGGCCCTCGCTGAACAGCGAAGGACTGACCAGTTCGGCCAGCTCAGGGGCTGTGAGATCGGACACCCGGACCCGGGTCAGCTCGGCCGTGGCGTCCATCGCGCGGGCGGCGGCGAGCGTCTCCCGGACGGCGCGCTCGATCAGCAGTTCTTCCTCACCCAGCACCAGCTGCAGCGGGGCCGGGGCGGTGGCTTGCGCGGTCACCCGCGAATCCTCTCACTTGCTCAGTCGTGCGCCCGCTCCGGTGATGTCGAGCGGGCACCATGGCACGGCCCGAGCGAGATGTCGTACGGTGTAGCCGAGGCAGCTCGCCCCGGAAAGTTCCGGCGTGCGCGCACCGACAACTGAATACCGCTCATCCAGAGGGGCAGAGGGAACGGCCCGACGAAGCCCCGGCAACCGGCGTACAGCCCGTCATCCCGCGATCGCGGGGTAGCTGACGACCACGGTGCCAATTCCGGCCCGCTCCGGCGGGGCAGATGAGGAAGGAACCTCGCGATGACCGCAACCCTCGGCACGACCTCCACCACGAAGACCCCGGATCTCGGTCCGGCTGTCGAACTGGTGTCGAAGGAAGAGGGCCACCGGCAGCCACTCGCTCCCGAATTCGTCTCCGCCGAAGACTTCTCGCCGCTCGAGGTCGCCTACGACTTCGGCCGCGTCCGCCGCGAAGACATCGAGGCCGGCCCCAAGAACATCTGGCGCTACAAGAAGCTCCTCCCGGTTCCGTCCAACGTCGAAGAGATCCCGAACACCGAGCCGGGCGCGACCCGGCTGGTCCGCGCCGACCGCCTCGCCAAGGAACTCGGCCTCAAGCGCGTGTGGGTCAAGGACGACACCGGCAACCCGACGCACTCGTTCAAGGACCGTGTCGTCGCCGTCGCGCTGGCCGCGGCCCGCGAGTTCGGGTTCGAGGTGCTCGCGTGTCCGTCGACCGGCAACCTGGCCAACGCGACGGCCGCCGCCGCGGCCCGCGCCGGCTGGCGGTCGGTCGTGCTGATCCCGAAGTCCCTCGAGCGCGCCAAGATCCTCACCACCGCGGTGTACGACGGCGATCTCATCGCCATCGACGGCAACTACGACGACGTCAACCGCCTCGCCACCGAGCTGGCGGGTGAGCACCCGAAGTGGGCGTTCGTCAACGTGAACGTCCGGCCGTACTACTCGGAGGGCTCGAAGACGCTGGCCTTCGAGGTCGCCGAGCAGCTCGGCTGGCGCATCCCGCCGCAGATCGTCGTGCCGATCGCCTCCGGTTCGCAGTTGACCAAGGTGGACAAGGGCTTCCGCGAGCTGGGTCAGCTCGGTCTCGTGGAGGCCAGCCTGTACAAGGTGTTCGGCGCACAGGCCACCGGTTGTTCGCCGGTGTCGGCTGCGTTCCGCGAAGGCCACGACGTCGTCCAGCCGGTGAAGCCGAACACGATCGCCCGCTCGCTGGCGATCGGCAACCCGGCCGACGGCCCGTACGTGCTCGACATCGTCAACCGCACCGGCGGCGCGATCGAGGACGTCTCCGACGAAGAGGTCGTCGAAGGCATCCGGCTGCTGGCCCGCACCGAAGGCATCTTCACCGAGACGGCGGGCGGGGTCACCGTCGCCACGGCGAAGAAGCTGGTCGAGACGGGCAAGCTGGACCCGGACGCCGAGACGGTCCTGCTGATCACCGGCGACGGCCTCAAGACCCTCGACGCGATCGAGAACCACGTCGGCCCCAAGGCGACGCTGCCGCCGTCGGCCGCAGCCGTCAACAAGGCACTCGGCTACTGAGCTCCGGCCGGGGGGGGGGGGGGGGGGGGGCCGGGCCGCGGGGGGGGGGGGGGGGCGGGGGGGCCGCCCC
>NZ_JBEZYB010000054.1:0-53694 GCF_040638285.1 Amycolatopsis sp. NPDC026612 | reverse complement strand
CTGCTCGTCAGGATCGATCACCACGAACGGGAAGACAAGGTTGACATCCCGTTGGCTGCTTGACCCCCGAAGAACTTCCAAAACCAACCACTAAGTCGGAGCGATAGGAGTACCTGCTCGCGCAGGTCCGCGAGGCGTTCGGCCGGGTGGTGTAGAGCCACAAGACCCACGAGAAGCAAGCAGACATCTGCTTCAGGCGATACCGGTGGCAGCAGGGTGTACTGGTCGCCTTCACGGCTGTCAGCGCCGGAACGTTCCTCGCGCCCGTGCTCGGCATGCTGGGCAACCAGGTCCTGACCAGCCTTGCGACCTCGTTCATCGCCCTCGTCGTCAGCGCGCTGAGCCTCGCCTCCAATAGCTTCAAGTTAAGCGAGGAGTCTGAGGCCCACCGCAAGATCGCCTCGCGGCTGCGGGACGTACGCGAGTCATACCTGTCGCTGATCACCGATCTGATGTCCGCCGCGACCGTGCCTGCGGACGCTCGCGCGCGTCGCGACGAACTCCAGGAGGCCACGCGTGCTGCTTACGCCGACGCGCCCCGGACCACGTCCAAGGCCTACGTCCGGGCGCAGGACGGGCTCAAGAACAACGAGGAGCTGACCTTCACCTCCCGCGAGATCGACCTGTTCCTGCCAGAGGCGCTCCGTCTCAATGAAGGCGAGGCGGGACGACGACCGTGGACGACATCTTTGACGCCCTGCTCGAGAACCTGAAGGTCGGCGACGCCAGCACCACCATCGCCGCACGCGCGACGAGATCACGAAGGCGTTGAACAAGGACTTCCGGTCGCCCGATCTCCGCGTCGTCGTGGGGTGTCGTTCCGGCCAGCGGGCCCGATCCGGCCCCTTCGGGCGGCCGCGGCAGCCTGGGTGATCGGGGCCGAGGGACGGACGTTCACCGCGTCAGTGTTCGGCGATGACCGCGGCCACGCGCTTCATCAGCTGCGTGTGCTCGTCCAGGATGGTGCGCAGTTCGTCGTGGTGCTCCGCGATCCTCGTGTTCTGGTACTCGGTCTCGACCTCACGCCAGGTTTCGACGACACCCGTCTGCCGCTTGCACGCGACGTCGGCCGTGGCGGTCGCGATCTCCCGCTGGGTCAGGGCACCGTTCAGGTCGAACGCCGACACCGCGGTGAGCGGATCCTTCTGCTCGACCCCCTTGGCTTTCATGCAGCCGGACCACGCCGCCACCACCTTCCCCAGCCGTGGATCCCCGAGTGACTCGCTGAAGGAGGCCGACGCTATCCCGCGCGCCAGTTCGGCATCGCCGCTTTCCAGCGCCAAGGTCTTGCCCGCTTCCGCGGCACATGCCGCTTGGCCCGGCGGCGCCTTCTCCGGCTGGGCGGCCTCGGCGCCGTTCACCGAGGTTGGCAGGTGGTAGCCGTACTGGCGCGCGTCCTCGGCCGAGGTCACGCCGTATCGCCGTTTGTTGCCGTGAAACCCGAAATCGGCTATCCGGTTCCGGGTTTGCCGCTCGGACCCGGCCTGGTCGGGCGCCGCGCCGTGGCGCGGGCCGGACCGGGTCAGGCAGTCGTCGATCAGGAGTGCTCGGGCCAGGATCAGCTCCCCGGTCTCCCATGCGGTCGACCGGTAGGCGTTGATCGGGAGCTCGAGGTCGTCGGTCACGACGTCGGCCGGGGGAGCCGGACTGGGGGCCGGCACCGCGGCCACTGCGGAGCAGCCGGTCATCAGGCCGAGGACGAGCAGGGCGGGCACCAAGCGGCGATACGGCGTGGGCATCGGCTCAGCCCCAGCTGATCTTCACGGAGGCGTCATCGTTGTAGGTCTCCTGCAGCCGGCCGCTCGAGCCGCCGTACAGCCAGTCGCGACCACCCGTGTAGCCGGGCAGCGAGAAGATGTAGCAGATCGAGCTCGATCCGGCGTCACACGCGACAGCCGCCGCGTTGGTCTTCACGCGTGTTCCCGAGCCCGTGCCCGTGCCGGCGAAGAACGTCCGGGTGCCCAGATCCGACACCGAGGTCTGGGTTCCCCACCACGCCGTCGTCCGGGTGCTGTTGTAGTACAGGCACAGGTAGTAGGTCGAGTTGTGGCAGCGTCCCTCGACCCCCGCGTCGCTGCCGACATATGTCAACGCCTGTGCCGAGCCGGCGAGCGCGATCGGAGCCGCGATCCCCACCCCCAGGACGGCCACCGCCGCTCGCACGAGCTTTCCGGCCTTGCCCTTCATCTGCATGCTGATTCCCTTTCCTCGGTGAAACCTCTCCGGGTTCACCCAGGCTCGCGGGCGGCCGCATCGCCGGTGCATCGCGCATGCATTGCCGGCGACCGGGTCGTTTCCAGGCACCGGTGCGGCTAAGGTCTGCGATAGGGAGGGGAACCGTGGCCGAGGTCTCGATTCTGCTGCTGGGTGACGTCCAGGTGCACGCGGCGGGCGCGCGGGTGCCGCTGAGCGGGGCGAGACAGCAGAAACTGCTGGCGGCGCTGGCGCTCGCGGAGGGCCGGCTGGTGACAGTTTCCTCGCTCGTCGACACGGTCTGGGACGCCGCACCCCCGCACACCGCCGTCCGGCAGGTCCGCAATCTCGTCACCGCCCTGCGGCGGACGCTCGTGGCGGCCGGGGCGCCGGAGTCGGTCATCGTGGCCGAGGGGGCGGGCTTCCGGATGGACCTCACGGGTCTCCGGTGCGACGTCGTCGAGTTCGACGCCCTCGCCAAGGCCGGGGACCGGCGGGCGGCACTGCGGCTGTGGCGCGGACCGGCGCTGGCCGGGCTGGACGGCGAGATCCTGCGCGGGGCAGCCGACGCGCTCGTGGAACGACGTCTTTCCCTGCTGGAGCGTCATTTCGCCACTGTGCTCGACGAAGGCGGTTCGCCCTGCCCACAGGAGCTGGCCGAGGCTGTCGCGGACCATCCGTTGCGCGAGAGCCTGGTCGTGCTCGCGATGACCGCCCTGTACCGCGCGGGCAGGCAGAGCGACGCGATCGACGCTTACACCGCGTTGCGGACCAGGCTGCGTGACGAACTGGGCGTCGAGCCCGCCTGCTCCGCCCGCGAACTCTACGAGCGGATCCTTCGGCAGGATCCCGGGTTGACGGGCCCGGCCGCGCCGGTCCGGGCGGTACCCCGGCAGCTCCCCGGGCTGACGACCGAGCTCGCGGGCCGGGACGGGTTGCTCGCCGAGATCCGGGCGGCCCTGCACCGGCCCACGGGGACCGTCGCCCCGATCGGGCTGCTCGTGGGCCCGGCGGGGATCGGGAAGACGTCGCTGGCGCTCGCCGCGGGGGCCGCGCTCGCCGGGGACTTTCCCGACGGGCAGCTGTTCGCCGACCTGCGGGGCGCGGGCGGCGCCGCCGTCGACGCGCACACGGTGCTCGGCAGGCTGCTGGCGGCGCTCGGGGTCGCCGGGCCCGAGATACCCGACGACCCGGAGGAGCGGGTCGCCCGGTACCGCACCGCGCTCGCGGGGCGGAGGATGCTGGTCGTCCTCGACGACGCGGCGGCCGAGCGCCAGGTCCGGCCGTTGCTGCCCGGCACGCCGTCCTGCGCCACGCTGATCACCTCGCGCCGTCGCCTCGGTGCGCTGCTCGGCGCGTCCCGCTGGACCGTGCCCGTGCTCGAACCGGACGCGGGGCTGGCGGTACTGACCGGGATCGCCGGTGCGCCCCGGGCCGCGGCGGAACCGGACGCGGCGACCGAGCTCGTCGAGCTCTGCGGTGGCCTGCCGCTGGCGGTGTGCATCGCGGCCGGGCGGGTCGCCGTCGGACCGGACCTGACGATCGCCGAGCTGGCCACGGAGCTCGCCCAGCAACGCCGCCGTCTCGACGGGCTCAGCATCGGGGACCTCGACGTCCGGGCCACCATCGAGCTGAGCTACCGGGCGCTCGACGCCGCGTCCCGGCGCCTGTTCCGCTACCTGAGCCTGGTCCCGATGTCCGAATGGCCCGCCTGGGTCGGCGCGGAGCTGTTGGACGATCCCGCGGGACCGCTGCTCGGCCACCTCGTCGATCTGCATCTCGTCGACCTCGCCGCGCGTGACGCGCTGGGCCGGCGCCGGTACCGGATGCACGGGCTGGTCGCGGCCTTCGCTCGCGAACGGGCGCTGGCCGAGGAAACGCCTCAGGCCCGCGCCGTCGTCGTCGAGCGCCATCTGAGCGCCTGGCTCGACCGCGCCAAGAAGGCCGACGGGCAGCTGGCCGACGCCACCGCGGACGCCCGCGACTGGTTCGACATCGAGCTGCCGAACCTGCTCACCGCGGTCGACGAGGCTTGCGGGCTGCCGGGTAGCGCGGTCGCGGGCGAGCTGGCACTGAGCCTCGGCGCCTACTTGAACTTGCGTGCCTTCACCGCCGATGAGGGCCGACGGCTGCTCGCGGTCGTCGAGCACGTCCGCCGTACTGGCCCGGACGAGACGCTGCTGCGGCTGTTGTCGGTGCTGTTCCCCTGGGTTTCCCGGACCGCGCGAGCCCGGCAGATGTTGGCGCTGGCGGCGGAGCAGGAGCAGCTCGCGCGGCGGCTGGGAGACCGGTCCGCGGAGGAGCGGGCGCTGGTCAACGGCGTCTGGGGACTGCTTCGGGCCGGGCGGCTGACCGACGCCGCCCACCGCATCGCCGAGCTGGGCCCGCGGCTCGTCCCGACATCGCCGACCACGGTCTCCTTGGACGTCGCCACCGCGAGCATGCACCTCGAGGCGGGGCGGCCGGGGGACGCGCTGCCCTGCATCGACCGGGCGGCCGAGGGGGCCGACCTGCTCGGCGACGTCCGGCTGGGCCTGCGCTGTGAGGTGGAACGTGCGGTCGCGCTGATGGAGGCCGGCCGGATCGCGGAGTCGGAAACCGTGGTGGCACAAGGACTTGCCACGGCGCGCGAGACACGTAACGACCAGATGGCGGCGTACCTGAACCACGTCCACGCCGAGCTGGACGCGCTCCGGGGCGGGTGGGGTGTCGCGGCCGAAGCCATGGACGGCGTCGTGCGTACCTACGAGGACAACGCCGACTGGCTCGGTCTCGGCCTCGCCCTCGGCCTCGTCGCGGATCTCGCCCGCGCTCGTGACCAGCCCACGGCCGGGGTCGCGCCGCTCACGCGCGCACTGGCCATCTGGCGACGGCTCGACGCGCCGCTCGAGATCGCCCGGACCCATGCCCGCGCCGAACGAGTCTTCGCGGCCCTCGGTGACCGGGAGTCGGCCGGGCGCCACGAACGGCAGTGGCGCAGCGCGTTCGACGGCCTGGGTCTCGGCGACTCCTCGTTGCGCATCCTCGTTCCCTGACCTCTCACCACCCAAGGAAAGGAAGGAAAACATGAACGAAACCGAGTTCTCACCGCAGGAGGACCCGATCGGGCCGCCGGTCCTCGGCCCCGGCACGCACAAGCTCGGCGCCTGCAACCGAGCGCTCGGAGGCTGCAGATCCGTGTAGTTCGAACCAGCCCACTTGTGGCGCGGGTGATGTTGATGGCGTGCTGATGCGCCCGGGCGATCGTGAAATCCACCGAAACCGACCAATCGACCAGGCCGGCCACGCCGGCGTCTGGCCGCACGCCGAGCGACCGTTCGACTTCTCCTGAACTCGTTCCTCAGCATTCTCTACTTCGGCGAAATCGAGGACTACCGGTGTCCGGCCAGCTTCGCCGATCGCCTGCAGCAAGCCGGCCCCGACCTCTGCCCAACCGATCAACAGCAGCGGGCCAACAGCGTCGAACGCCGCCTTCCCGTACTCGCCCGCCACGAGCGGCTCCGCCACGTTCAGCGCCAGCGTGACCACGCTGGCGAAGATCAGCAGCCGGCGGGCCGGACGAAGTACAGCCTGCGAAGCGCCAGTGAGGGCCAAGTGCCTGGTACCGAGCAGCAGACCGAGAATCGAGAGGTCGACCGCGGGCGCGACGAGCGGCGCCACCCAGATTGGCACTCCCAGCCGGAGGGCGAGGCCGAGAACGCTGCCGAAGCCGAACAGGAACGTGAGCCCGACGACCGTACCCATGATCGCCGAGACGGCCCGGACGATAGTGGAGGTATCGGACGATGAGCTCCGGTCTGAAACGGCCATCAGGCATCGCCGCCCGGGTTGCCGAGCTGGAAACTGCCTTCGATAACCAGCATCCCGCTGGAAAACAGCTGGTCAGACGCGGGACCGTCTGTGTGGTGTCCTGCCGAGGGCTCGAACCTGCGCATGTTGTTCACCGCGCGCTCCCCCGCGGCCGACGCTCCATCACCAGCTGCAAGTCGGCCCGGATCAGCAGCCCGTCGGACAGTCGCCGTCGCATCGACTCGAGAACCACCCACTCAGCCCCTGTCTCTTCAGTCACGCATCGCTCGGCCGCTTCCCGTAGTACGCACGAACCACCTTCCCCAGCTTCCGCTGGATTACGCGCAAGGCCTGGATCGTCGTTACGTCATCGAGCCCGGTCGTCGTCCTCCACTCGAACCCGGTGCCCGCCAGATCGCTGACGAAGACGATCTCCGCCGCGATCAGCGTCCGAGCCCAGTCGACCGCGGCCAACGGACTCCCCGCCTTCAACGCTGCTCGCAGCCGTTTGCACTGCGTGATCAGGTCATCGAAACTCGCAAACCCCATGCCGACCGCCAGCTCGTCACTGCACCGGGCGGGACCACCCCACTCCAGCAGCGCCCGGTCCAGCAGTGCGATCTCGTCCGAGGCGAGCAAGTCGCCCGGGGTCAGCGGATTCAATTCAGCCTCTCCCAATAGTCGTCCACCTCGTTCGGATCCCTCCGGAAGATCGTTCCGCCGTCGGGGTGCCTGGGGTGGATGACGATAGTCGAGCCGTCCTTCCCGAAGAAGGCTTTCCGACTGCTGCCCAATTCCTTTGTACGTGACGGATTCTGCGTGGTGTCCGGGCCAGCCGGTCAAGGTCCTCGGACGAGGCCCCGGCGAACATTGTGGACCAGCACCGCGCCCGCGTAGTACGTGTGCAGGTTGTCGCTGCTCAGAGGAAGTCCACCCGATCGCGGTCGTCCTGAGTGACGTGGACCGCGGTCACTTGTGGTGCTCGATCGGCTTGCCGTCCGGGCTCGTGGTGGCCGACCACGGCTCGAAAGTATTGGCGCACAAGACTTTCGCTGCCACGCTCGGAACCTCGGGGCCGCGCTGGACTGGGCTGCGCAGCGTCGGTGGGGCCGATGGGAGCTGATCGACCCCGTCGGTCGCCGCGCAGATTGCCGAAGCCCGAAGGTAGTCACAGCCGCCGGGCGTCCAGCCGATGGTCACGTCGATCCGGGCCACCACGCCGTAGGACAGCCCACTGACCTTACCGATCTTGCGTACTGGGTCGTTCAGGCTCGCCGTAGCCCGTGCCGACGACCTGGCCGATCTGGGCGATCGCGCAGCGCCGCGTCCACGGGCGGCTCGCGCTCGCCACCGCGCAGTCGACCGTGCCACCGATGCCGGCTCGTTCAGATAGCCCACCAGGTTGTCCGGGCAGACTCCGCCCTCCTTCGGGCCCGGCAATCGCACCCCACGGTCCACCGAACTCCAGTTCTCGTCCAGCGCCGGCAGGTGGTAGCAGCTCAGCAACATCCGGTCGACGCCGGTATCGGAACGGACGAGCAAGCCAGCATCCCGCCATTGGGGCTGCGGCAGGCGCCCCTCTTGTAATCGCCAACCCGTGGGATCATCCACGGTCGAGTGGTTCGCTCCGGCGAGTCAGCCCGCAGACCAGTCGGCACGTCGCTCGTCACTCCCTGGCCAAGAGTGGCGGCAGCTGGCCACCTTTGGTGACCTTTCACATTCCACTGATACGCCGATCAATATTCTCGCAGTGCCTCGACGATTCGTTTGAAGGCCACCGAGTCACGGCGGACCAGGCATTTCTTTGTTGCGATATCGACCCAGCCACGCACCGATCCCCGCTTTAACTTTCCTTGTAAAGCTTGAAGCTTTGCGATCTCAAGCGAGAGTGTCATGCGTTCGCCGCCGGGGAGCGTCGCCGGCAGAGCCGTCATCGCTCGTCAGGGCCCCCATGGGGGGCCCTGACGAGCGCCTACCGCTCGCGAGCGAGGCGGTTCGATGCGTTCACTGCGGTGGTCTGCCGGCCTGTACCGATGGGACCGGAGACAAGAGCTCCGTGGTGGTCGCTTGCCGACGTTCGGAGTTGACATCTCGCCCCCTGGCCGCGGGGCCGAGCGCCCAGGGGTAGCGTCGACCCCGCGGCAGCAGGCGAGAACCGGGTCGTCCGGTCAGGCCCGGTTCAGTTGCCACTGCTGGTTGGCCCCGCCGTTGGCGGCCCACTGCACGACCTGCGCCCCGTCGCTCGTCGCCGCACCGGAGACGTCCGCCACCAGTCCGCTGTCGTGGCTGACGATGGTGTAGTAGCCGTTGCCGGTGGACCGCAGATACCACATCTGGTTGGTGCCGCCGTTGGCCGTCCACTGCTGCAGTTGCAGCCCGGCCGTGCTGCTGTTGGCGTTGACGTCGAGCGCCTTTCCGCTCGGGACGTACTGGAGGGTGTAGGAGCCGTCGGAGGTCGTGGCGATGGTCCAGGTGGCCGTGCCGCTCTGCTGGACCACCTTGGCGCCGTCCGCGGTGGAGTTGCCCGCGACAGCGAGCGGCTTGCCGCTGTTGCGGTTGACGATGCGGTAGGTGCCCGGTGCGGGTCCGTCTCCGCCGCCTCCGGCGAGGTTGAAGTACTCCACCGCGTCGGTGAAGACGGGGTTACCGGACTTCGTGGTCGACAGCTGCAGGTACACGCGGTTGCCGGTGGCCGGGGTGGTGAAGGACACCGGCTGGGTGACCCGCGAGCCGAGCGGGACGGTCAGGGTCGTGCTTCCGGACGCGACGACCGCGCCGTCCGGCGCGTCGAGCCGCGCCGTCCAGGTGAAGCCCACCGAGGTGTCGGCGAAGTCGTCGTTGAAGACGGTGATGTTGCGGGTGACCGTGGCGTTCCGGGCGTAGTTGGGCACGGCCTGCGGCAGCGGGAAGGTGCCGTTGGAGTCCGAGGCGCCGGAGGCCGACCAGAACGGCAGGTCGACCGCGGCCACCGGGTTGAACGCCGCCTGGACGCGCTGGATCTGCGGGTTGCTCCAGGGGGCCGGGAGGTTGTCCGCGCCGTAGATGGGGTGACCGCCCTCCTCCGGGGTGAAGTCGGTGGTCCGCACTCCGGGCACGACGCCGGCCCAGGCGGACAGCAGCGTGTACGGACGCAGGTCGGTGGCGTTCTTGCCGCGCTTGGCCAGGGTTGCCGTGGCGAACCACTCGAAGCCCTGCTTGTTGTTGCACGCCGGCCAGATGTACTCGCCCTCGCCGTCGGGCCGCCCATTCACGGTTTTCAGGCCCTCCCCGTACCTGCCGAAGCCGTCGACGTAGTGCGGGATCACCGCGAAGTTGGCGTACGTCATCCCGGGATACCCGTTGAGATTCCCGTCGACGCCCACCTCGGCAATGACCGGCCGGGTGCCGTCGTTGCCGTTGATCGCCGCGTACAGGTCCTTCTCGAACTGTTCGGAATCCTGGCCGCTCTGGTTCGGCTCGTTGGTCTGACTCCAGCGGATGACCGCGGGGTGGTTGCGGTCGCGCAGGACCAGCGCACGGGCGTGGTTGACCATGTTGTCGTGCCCGGCGATCCAGTCCTGCCCGGATTGGGAGCCGCGGATCGCGGTCTCGTCGATGATCATCAGGCCCATCTCGTCGGCCACGTCGAGCATGTACGGGCTGGCCGGCTCCTGATGGACGCGCAGCACGTTGAAGTTGAGCCGCTGGTAGTTGTCCACCGTCTGCGGCCAGCCGCCGTTGTTCGACGAAGGGGGCAGGAAGCCGGGCAGGGTGTCGTAGGCGTCGCCCTTGCCGCCGTTGTTGATCCGGTCGTAGTCGGCACCCTGGAGGTTGTCGCCGCGGAAGTTCACGCGCACGCCGTTGAGGTAGTAGTAGTCACCGTTCTGGGTGGCCTCCCGGAAGCCGAACCGGTACGTGGCGTCGCCGGTGTGCCCGTCATCGGTGACGGCACGCACCGTCAGCCGGTGCAGCTGCGCCTGGTACCCCGGCCGGTACGGCACGTTGGGCCACCAGTACGAGGTGCTGTCGAGGTTCCACGCGACCGGCCCGACGGTCACGGTCGCGGTCGAGTGGGCCGCCACGGTGACCGTACGGCTGGGCAGTTCCGTGTAGCTGAAAGCCGTTCCGTTGTTGGACGACAGCGATCCGGTCAACGTCACCGACCGGGAACTGTCCGATGTGTTACGCACCGACACGTCGTAGGTCAACGTCTTGTTCGCCACCGACGTACGCACGAATGTGTCGCTGACGGACACCGCCGGGTACGTCCGCAGGAACGCCGAACGGTAGATCCCCTGGGGGACCGCCTCGGACCACTCGGCGGCGTCGGGCACCAGGTACCGGCCGTTGGACGCCTTCAACGCGCCGCGGCCCTTCACGTCGACGCTGATCGTGTGGGTGCTGCCGGGGGCCGCGTAGGCGGTGATGTCGAAATTCGACGGCGTGAACGCCGTGGTCTGCGTCGCCACCACCCGGCCGTCGACCGACAGCGTCGCCTGGTGGTTGACCGCCCCGAACTCGATCCACGTCGACTGCGGCTGACCCGAGTCGGGCACGGTGATGGTGCGCGAGTACACCGCCTCGTTCACGTCGGTGAAGCCCTGCTTGTACCAGCCGCCGCCGGGCACGGTGATCGAGGTCGCCCCCCGACCCGTCGGCGTGAAACTCCACGTCCCGGCCAGGTCGACCGAGGCGATCGCGGCGGCGCCGCCAGCTGCGGCCGCGTGTGCCGGCTGTGTTGCGACGGCCGGCTGTCCTGCGGCGGCGGGTTGTCCCGTGTCGATGATCGCGAGGAGTGTGGCGCCGGCCAGCGCTACGCGGGCGAAGCGCCGGGATAGCGTGCGAGGGCTGTTCTGACGCATCAAGAAATCCCTTTCGCGGGTGTCGCGTCTACGGGGATACACCGATCATCGGACCCGCCGTCACTACCGCCGGGGTCACCAAAACAAGCAATCGTGTTCGAACCGGTTCGACAGAACGATAAGCGGGGTCGACTCGTGGTGTCAAACACATCTATGGCTTGCGACGAAAGAAGAGCGCGATCCCGTGAAACTTTCAAAGAAGAGCGCAATTCCGGGAAATTTCAGGCTGCAACTGGGTGCCCCGTCGTCGGCGGTCCACTGGATGACCTGTGCCCCGTCGTCGGTTGCGGCGCCGGAAACGTCGGCTAGCGGCGGCTAGCAGGCCACTGTCGTGGCTGACGATGGCAGCCGTGGCGGATGATGGCCCCCTGGCGGCGCTTGTGATGCCGCGGCCAGCACAGGCGGCCGCCTCATGGTCGCGATGGGTCGGGTTCGGGCCCCGGGGTGCAGCGCGTGTCCGTGGCATGCGCTCGCCGACCGGGGGGATCCGGGTTCAGCGAGTGAAGGGGCGTTGCCGGATCACCCGCGTCGGCGCGCGCGAGCGTGCCGCGGCGGGCGCCAACCCGGCCGGGCAACGTGGTGCCGCCCCGGCCGGGGGCGCCGAGCGGATCGCGGGCGCAACCAGGGCCACCGCGGCTGTGCCCGCTAAACTGGTACGCGTTCCGGGGAGAAAGGCTCGCTACGGCGGCCGAACGCACCGACCACGCGGAAGAGTTCGTTGTCGGCCTGCACGCTCCGGCGCACGCCCTGCGCGGCCGCGTCCCGTTCGCTCTTCAGGTACCGCATCCAGGAGTCCGGCGACAGCAGCGCCCGCACCAGATGCCACCACTGCACCGGCAGCAGCTCGAGCGTCCTGACGTCAGTGCGCAGTCGAACCCACCGCGACGATCTTGCAAGGATCGTCTGCGCTCCGGCGCGTCCCCCGAAACTGCGCGTCGTCCCTGGCTCCACAAGGGACGCTGGGCGCGACGCAGCTCCCCCGCCAGGACTCGAACCTGGTGCCTCCCGATCAACAGTCGGGTGCGCAGCCTGTTGCGCCTCGAGGGAATGATCGTGGCGAGTGCCCCCAGCAGGAGTCGAACCTGCGTTCCCGGCTTCGGACGCCGGAGTCGTATCCGCTGGACCACGGGGCGAGGTGGGCCGCCGGGGATTCGAACCCCGAACCTGCCGAGTAAGAGTCGGCGGCTCTATCCAGTTGAGCTAACGACCCAGGTCACCGCCGCTTCCTGGGCGGTGTGGCGGAGGATGCAGGATTTGAACCTGCGCGGCGCTCGTCACGCCGACCACCGTTTTCGAGACGGCTGCCTTTCCGGGCTCGGCCAATCCTCCCTGCACGACAACGGCTACGTGGTCGTGGTGGTCGAGGTGCCAGGAGTCGAACCTGATTCTTCGCGTCATCAGCGCGCTGCACAGACCGCCGTGCTCCACCTCGTTCTCGTGCGCGGAGGGCGCGCGATTCGAACGCGCGCCGGGACCTCGGTCCCGGACCACGGGGTAGCAGCCCGGTGCCTTGCCTGGCTCGGCCAGCCCTCCAAAAATGTGCCCCCGGCAGGAGTCGAACCTGCATGCCCGCTCGCGGGCCCGCGGGTTTGAGCCGTGTGCGTCTTCCGGTTCCGCCACAGGGGCGTTGCTGCCCGTCGAGGATTCGAACCTCGGATCTCCGCGTCCAGGGCGCGGTGTCCTGCCAGCTGGACCAACGGGCATCGGCAGGTCGCTGTCCGGCTCCCGGTCCAGGGATCGAACCTGGGCTCACGGATCCAAAGTCCGGCGTGCTGCCAGCTACACCAACCGGGAAAGCGTGCCCCCACCAGGATTTGAACCTGGACTGGCCGCGACCTGAACGCGGTGCCTCTTCCGTTGGGCTACAGGGGCTTCGCCGCTGCCTCTGCCGGTCGGGCTAGAGCGGCGTGACGGTGCACCCGGCACTCCGCCGGCCGCGGTGCTCGTCGAGATCGTGTTGTGGTGGCTCCCCAGGGACTCGAACCCTGCCGTGCGAGGAAGTTGTCATCGGAGCTGGAGTACCGCCCCCGAGGGGGCCACCCTCGGGACCCGGTGGCGAGCCGGGACCCCTCGCGTAGCGCGTACGGGACTCGAACCCGTGTCTCCCGGGCGAGAACCGGGGATCCGTACCAACTGGACCAACGCGCCATCGGGCCCGCGGCAAGCCGCTCGGATGGGCCGTAGTCGGATGCCCGCGAGTCGAACGCGGTGACTCCTGATCCCGGATCAGGTGGGGTCGCCAGTGCCCCTCGCACCCGGTGACCAGCACAACGACCGTGACGGTCGTGCTGTTCGGAGCGCTCACGACGGGACTCGAACCCGCGATCGCCGCATCGACGGTGCGGTGCCCTCGCCGCTGGGCCACGTGACCATCTGCGGCCGGCGTGCCCGTAAAGCACGTAGACCAGTACCCCTACCAGGACTCGAACCTGGCACCTCCGCGTTCGTAGCGCGGCGCTCTGTCCGCTGAGCTACCGGGGCGAAGCGAACGACCGGCGCCGAAGCCGGTGGTCCGCGAGGCAGCGCGGACGGGATTCGAACCCGCGCCGTCCGGGGTGAAAACCCGGCGTCCTTCCCGTAGACGACCGCGCCATGCGAGCGGCCGGAGGGCATCGAAACCTCTGCTCCAGGGTGGAAGCCTGGCGTGTCCGCCGAGTTCACCACGACCGCAGAACGCGCCCGGCCGTGATGGCCGTCGCGCGGGTGCCCCCAGCAGGACTCGAACCTGCGCGCGTCGGCTCAGGAGGCCGCTGCTCTGTCCGCTGAGCTACCGGGGCGTGGGTGGTGGAGGAGGGAGTCGAACCCCAGTGCCGCGTGGGCGTCCGGTTTACAGCCGGGTGGGGCTCCGCTGCCCGTCTCCACCGGGTGGGTCGGGCCGTCGGTGGACGGCCGGACCCGGCGCTCGTCCTGGCCACGTGTGAGGCGGCGGTGACGAGCATTGGGAAATGTCTGCTCCGCTGTGTAGATGTCAAGGATCTGCGCCGCCCGACGTAAATGGGCGGCGTCAAGCACCGGCGGAGGGTGTCGAACCCCCTGCGAACGGTTTTGGAGACCGTCGCGCTTCCGAAGCTCGCCGATAGAAAGAATTGTTTTTGGTGCACGATACAGAGAAAGCCGCCCGGATCGGTTTCCCGATGGGCGGCTCCCTCGACATGACGAGATCTACGTCATGGTGGGGAGCCTGTGCCACTCAGAAGGTTCTCTTCCAGCCAGGAGAAGGGCTTCTGGTGTTCGTCGTTCGACGAGCACACGACAGCGATCGCGGCGGCCAGATACTGGCCTCGCGTCCCTCGCTTCCGCATGGTCGTCATGGTTGCTCCTTCGCTCAGTGATGTGCATTCATCATCGCCTGTGACCCTGCGCGGGTCAATCGTATTTTGCAGAAAAGTCGTACACCTGGTCGCCTGACGCGATTGGCCTCTTGATTCCTGAGCGCCGGGGGACGAAGCCGGCCACCATCGGACGGGAGACCACGTCGAGGCGTGCGGTGATGGACTCGCGAGACGACGAGGCGATGTCTTCGGGCACGGGCGACCATTGCCCGTCGGTGGAGGCGACGTGGCAGGCGATGGCGGCATGTTGCTCCCAGGTCAGCTCCACCTCGATCGGCTTGGGGTCGGACGCACGGGAGGAGCCTGCTGGGTTATGGCTGGGTGAGGTGGTGTTGGTAGGCGTAGCGGACGGCTTGGGCGCGGTCGGCGGCGCCGATTTTGGCGTAGATGTGGTTGATGTGGGTTTTGATGGTCGTTTCGCTGACGAAGAGCTGTTGGGCGATTTCGGTGTTGGAGTGTCCGGCGGCGAGTTGGGTGAGGACTTCGGTTTCGCGGGTGGTGAGCCCGTCTGGCGGTGTTGACGGTGGCGTGTCTGGGGGATGCGCGGTCGCGGCGAGCAGGCGAGCGTGGACGGTGGGGTCGAGGACGGCTTGTCCGGCGGCGGCGGTGCGGATGGCTTGGGCGATGTGGTCGCGGCCGGCGTCCTTGGTGAGGTAGCCCAGTGCGCCGGCGCGCAGGGCGTCGAGGATGGAGGTGTCGTCGCTGTAGGTGGTGAGCACGACAGTTTTTGTGGCGGGGTGGTGGTCATGGATGCGTCGGGTGGCTTCGATGCCGTCGACGCCGGGCATGCGCAGGTCCATGAGCACCACGTCGGGGGCGTGTTGTTCGACGAGGGTGAGGGCGTGGTCGCCGTCGGCGGCGGCGCCGACGACGGCGATGTCGGGGAGGAGGTCGAGCAGGGTGACGAGACCCTCGCGGACGGCGGCTTGGTCGTCGGCGACGACGACGCGCAGCGTCGGGTTGTCAGGGGTGGTCATGTTGGTAGCCACAACTGCAGGCTCCAGTTGGCTGCGTCTTGTCCTGCGATGAGTGTGCCCCCGAGCAGGGTGGCGCGCTCGGCCAGCCCGGGTAGCCCGTAGCTGCCGCCGGTAGCGCCGAGTGTGCTCCCGTCGGCGGTGGTGCTGGTGGGGTTGCTGATGGTGACTGCGACGTTGTCGTGGTGGTAGTGCACGTGCAGGGTCACCGGCTGGCCGGGGGCGTGTTTGCGCGCGTTGCTGAGGCCTTCCTGCGCGGTGCGGTAGACAGTGAGGGCGGCGTTCGCCGGCAGCGGGCGGGGCTCGCCGAAGATGGTGAGTGTGGCGGCGTCGTCGTGATGGTCGGCGACCAACGCGGAGAGTTGGTCTCCAAGAGGTGGGGCGTCGTTGCGTAGCACGCCGATGGCGCGGCGGGTTTCGGTGAGACCGTCCACGGTCAGGTGCCGGGCGCGTTGGACGTGGTGCCGGGCTCGTGGTGTGTCGGTGTCGGCCTCGAGGAGCGCGTCGGCGGCGTCGAGTTGCACGGCCACTGCGCCGAGGGAGTGCGCGAGCACGTCGTGGATATCGCGGGCGATGCGGGTGCGTTCGTCCAGTGCGGCGGCCCGGGTGTCGGCGGCGGCGGCGATGCGGGTTTGGGTGAGCAGTTGCTCGGCCTGGACGAGGCGTTGTTTGTACTGGCGGCGGTTGAATCCCGCGAGGGTGATCGCCACGAGTCCGCCGGAGTAGCCGGCGAAGGCCACCCACTGGTGGTTGATCGTCGCGGTGCCGACGGCCGTGACGAGGACGCCGGCGGCGGTCAGGGTCGTGGCCAGTGCGGGTGGCAGCTCCACGGCTGCGGTGAACGCTCCCACACCGGCCAGGGCCAGCGCCGGGGGCGTGGGGGCGATGCTCATGAGCAGGCCACCTGCGGTGACCAGCGCCCCGCCGGCGGCGGTCGCGGTGAGGGTGGCGTGCTGGTTGTCGAGATATACGGTGATGGTCCTGACCAGCCAGCCCAGGCATGCGACCACGACGCAGATCAGCACGGCCAGCGCCTGACCGTGCAGACCCAATCCCGGTGCGCGGGCGTTGATGCCGTAGACGATGCCGCCGAGTCCGGCCAGGCTTGCACCCAGCCGCAGCGGCCACCATCGCCGTGGCACCCATTGCCCCGTCACTATCACCGTCGTCGCTCCTTGTCTGCATCTGCTTTACGACCGGGGTGGGAGACCGATAGCGGTGGTCAACGCCGCCTGCGCCCCCGCATCTTGAAGGCCATCACGCCCACCACGGCGAGGACAGCCACGGTCAGCCACACCGCGGTGGGCACACCGGACAACAGGCCAGTGGCAGCCAGCAGGGATCCGATCAACATGGGGCTCCTTCGAGGGTCACCATCGCGACGGCATAACCGTTGATGACGACGCTACGAACACCGCCCCGGGTGTGTCGTCGGTTCGCGGTAGGAGACCGCGGTGGAGATTTCCCAGGCGGGTATCCACCCCGATCTCCACCTCCAGCAGGAGGACACCCGGCCCGGAAACCGGCTGGTGTCACCGCCGATCGCCTCGGTGACCGCACGGGATCAGGGAGGTGTGATGGCGAGCCGGCGAGCACTTCCCCGGTTCGGTCGGCAAGGGCTCACCGCACGCACCCAGGAGGTGCTGGACGACCTCGGTGTCACCGACGAGGTGCTGCACTACGGGTTCCGGCACCTGCCACACCGGCGGTACCTCGACGGCGACCGACCGGTGGATCTCGCCGCCGCGTGCTGGAGGGCAGGCCCACCGCGCCGCTGTCCCCTCGGCCAACGGTGTTCAACACGCCGGTGGCCGGGGCGTTCCCGCCCCGGCCACCGGTGTCGGCGAGGTCAGCTCGTGACGGGTCGGTTCAGGTCGGCGCCGATCTGGAAGCTCGTCACCGAGTCCGGGTTCACCGCGATCCAGTCCGCGTCGAGGTCACCTTCCTTCACCTCGAGGTCGTCGCCGCGCAGTGCCGCTGTCCGGTCGCCGTCGAGCTGGAAGCCGGTGACGCCGCCGGCCAGGTGGACGATGTCCGCGTCGAGGTCGCCGTCCTTGGCGTAGAGCTCGCCGCCCTCCGCGAACGCGATGCGGTCGGTGTCGAGGTGGAACGCGGTGACCGAATCGGCGTCCACCGTGAACCAGCCGGGGTCGAGGTCGCCTTCCTTGACCATCAGCTCACCGGCCGCCGTCAGCGCCGCGAGGCGGTCACCGGAGAGCTGGTAGGCGGTCGCGTCGACCTCCTGGTCCACCGACGGCGCGTCGAGCTCGCCTTCCTGGGCGAACAACGCGGTGCCCTCGCGGTAGGCGATGCGGGTGCCGTGCAGCTGGAAGTCCGTGACGCCGCGGCCCGCGACCGTCGTCCAGCCCGGATCGAGGTCGCCTTCCTTGACCTTCAGTTCGCCGTCGGCGGTCAGCACACCGACGCGGTCGCCCTCGATCTGGAACGCCTTGACGACCGCGTCCTGGTGCACGGCCTCGCCGTCCAGCTCGCCGTCGACCACGTACAGGTCGGTGCCCTCGGTGAACGCGATGCGGTCGCCGTCGAGCTGGAAGTCGGTGACCGAGTCGGCGTCGACGGTGTACCAGTCGGGGCCCAGGTCGCCTTCCTTGACCAGCAGGGAACCGTCGTTCTTCAGCACGGCCAGGCGGTCACCCTCCATGACGTACTTCTTCACGTCGGACGCCTGCCACTCCGGCGGCGCGTTCAGGTCGCCGTCCTTCGCCCACAGTTCACCGCCTTCGGCGTAGGCGACGCGCTGCGAGCCGGGCGCCGGACCGCTCGACGTGCCGCCCTTGAAGAGGCGGATCGCGCCGTAGTAGTCGCCGTGGGAAGAGGCGGCGGAAACCCGGACCAGCGCACCCGAGTTCGGTGCCTCGACGATCCAGCCGTCACCGAGGTACATCGCAATGTGGTGCAGGTTGCCGGGAGCGGTTCCGTACAGCAGCAGATCGCCCGGCAGCAGGGGGTCGTAGCCCTCGGAGCCCGTGAACCGGTCGACGACTCTGGACGACTGCCACTGGGTGGTGGTGATGCCGTTGATGATGTCCTCGCCCACGGCCAGCGCGTAGGCGTAGCGGACGAACCCGGAGCAGTCGAGCCCGCGGACGTTGCAGTCGTTCGGGGCGTTGTTGCCGGGATCGCACAAGCCGAACGACGGGCCGGGCTCGCCGCCGTGGCCGCCGCCCCAGGAGTACGGGACGCCGATCTGTTCGCACGCGCTCTCGACGGCGGCCACGGCTTCGGCCGCGGCGCCGTCGGCGAACACCCCGCACTCGGGAGCCGCGGAGGCGGCGGGCGCGGCGGCGAGGTTGAGCGCGGTGGTGCCGAGCCCGATCACGGCGGCGAGCGCCAGCCGGAAGGTTTTCTTCATCGCAGATGTCCTCTGTGGAGTATCGGGAGAAGTCAGGGACGGACGCAGTTGATGTGGCCGTCGGGCAGCTCGCCGCCGTTGAAGTAGCGCAGCGCGGCCTGGAAGTCGGAGCAGCGCTCGCCGTCTTCGCGCGCATCTGTGGCGTAGCCGATGTAGGCGTCGACGAGGCCCATGTTCAGGTTGTCGGCGGCGTTGTTGGTGTCCGAGCGGGCGATGGTCCAGTACCACTTCGCGATCTGGGCGCTGTACTGCAGCGAAGCGGCGGCCTCCGGGTCGGCGAGCAGGTCGTGGCCGACATAGCCGCCCGCGGCGCCGTAGTTGGCGGAACCGGTGAGCTGGATGTACCCACGCCCGAGGTAGGGGACGGTCTGGCCCGCTTCGCCCGCGTTGTAGCGGAAGCCGCTCTCGTTGCGCAGGGTGGCGAGGAACGCCGCGATGCGGGCCGTGTTGGTGATCTCACCTTCCGTCATGGCCTGGTTGAGACTGTCGAGGCCTTCCGCGATGACGTCCTCGTCGCCGAGGAAACCGTAGATGGCGGTCAGGTCGTCGAGCGTCACGAGTGTGCCGCCACCGCCACCGCTGTGGTGCGGGGCGGCGAGCAGCTGCACGGCGGTCGCGCTGTCCTCGTCGACGGTGAACCACCCGGGTTCGAGGTCGCCCTCCTTGGCCAGCAGCTCACCGTTCTTGATCACCGCGACCCGGTCGCCGACCAGGTCGAACGCGGACACGCCCTCCTCCTGGCGGAACGACTCGGCGTCCAGCTCCCCCTCCTGCGCCCACAGGTCGGTGCCTTCCAGGTAGCCGATGCGGTCGCCGTCGAGCTTGAAGTCGGTGACCCCGCCGGCGATTTCCGCCCAGCCGGGCTCCAGGTCGCCGCCCTTGACCTGCAGCAGACCGTTGTTCTGCAACGTGCCGATCCGGTCGCCGCTCAGCGCGAACTTCTTGACGTCCGACTCCTGCAGGACGGACTGGGCGTCGAGCTCGCCCTCCTGCGCCCAGAGCTCGGTGCCCTCGGTGTAGGCGATCCGGTCGTCCTCCAGCTGGAAGTCGGTGACGTTGTTCGCGCTGATCTCCGCCCAATCGGGTCCGAGATCGCCCTCCTTGACCTGCAGCACGTGGCCGGTGGTGATGATCCCGATGCGGTCGCCCTCGATCTGGAACTTCGCGACGTTGTCCGCCTGAGGCACGATCTCGCCGTTCAGCTCACCGTCGACGGCGTAGAGGGTGTTCCCCTCGGTGAACGCGATGCGCCCGTCGCGGATCTGGAAGTCGGTGACCGAGTCGGCGTCGACGGTGTACCAGTCGGGGCCCAGGTCGCCCTCCTTGGCCAGCAGCGAACCGTCGTTCTTCAGCACCGCGATCCGGTCGCCGTCGAGCTGGAACTTCTTGACGCCGGACTCCTGGCGCTCCCATTCCGCGTCGAGCCCGCCCTCCTTGACGAAGAGCGTGTCGCCTTCGAGCACGGCGATGCGGGCTTCCTGACCGGTCGCCGCGATCGCGGGTGGCGCGGGCACCACCACGAGAAGGCCGGCACCGGCGATCAACGCCAGTGTCATGCTCAGGGGCTTGGACATCGGTGGAGCTCCGTTCCGTTCGGAAGTGCTGGTGTGCCTTGCTGTCGGGACCGAGCCTGCCGAGCGCCGTTGACTGCGTCGTGACGCGACGACGACGGGCCGCGTCATCGGCGCACCGGAACGGAAACGGCAAAAGGTCGCAAGTGGACTGTCCACTTGCGACCTTTTGCGCGGGGTCTCACCGGCGGCGGCGCACCCGCACGCACACCCAGTCGAGCAGTGCGGGCACGGCCGATTCGACCATGCGGAGCACCTCGGCGTATTCCCCCGGCCCGCCGTAGTACGGGTCGGGTACGTCGGCGTCCTCCCCCGCCGCCGGGTCGAACGAGCGCAGCAGCCGCACGCGGGTCAGGTCGCCGACCAGCCCGCGCAGGGTCCGCGCGTGCCCGGAATCCAGGGCCAGCAACAGCGACGCCGCCAGGTGGTCGCGGCCCAGCGGGGCGGCCACGTGCCCGGTGGGGTAGCCGTGCTCGGCCAGCACCGCGGCGGCCCGGCGGTCGACGGGGGCGCCCGCCTGCCACAGCCCGGTGCCCGCGCTGGTGACCCGCACGTGGCCGGCGAGCCCGCGGCGGGTCAGGTGTTCCCGGAAGACCAGCGCCGCCATGGCGGAGCGGCAGGTGTTGGTGCTGCACACGAAGCAGACGTGCATGCCTACCCGAGCAGCCCCTCGCAGGCGGCCAGCACGCGTGCTTCGGTGCTGTCCGGGGATGCGGGGTCGCTGCCGGGCGCCGACGCGTTCAACGGTGACGGCCACCCGTAGGAAAGCATGCCGCTGCCGAACCCGGCGATCCACGGGTCGTCGTTCCAGCCGGCCTCGTAACCGACGTGCAGGTCACCCCCCGCCCACAGGATCCGGTCGGACGGCAGGTAGCACTGCGTCTCGTTGACGTACCCCATGATCCAGAGATTGCCGACGCCGAGGTCCTGGGCGAGGGCGTCGATCAGCACGTGGTAGTCGCCGACCACCTCGTGGGCCAGGCCGAGGATGGTCAGCCCGCCCATCTTCCAGCACTGCAGCGGCATCGGGATCGACGCGGGGAGCGTACCCGAGTCGATCTGCCCGATCATCAACCGCGCGTGCCGCACCTCCGCCTGCCCGAGGCGGCCGTCCAACCGGGACTCGAACTTCGCCCGCAGCTCGGCGCGCACGCCGTCGTCGGTGGTGTCGACGGCGAACGACAGCTCGATCTCGGTCAGCTCGGTCGTGATGGGGCCCTCGACGTCGGTGAAGGCACCGCCGCCGACCGTGTCGACGACAGCCGAGGCGAGGAGCTGCCCCAGCTCGTCCGTCGGCTGCGGCAGCGGGTCCTGATCGCCCGCCGTGCCCTGGAAGAACAACGCCATGGCGCCGAGCTCCTGCTCGATGATTTCCGCCGCCACCCCGACGAAGTCGCTGTGGAACTCGGCCACCCGGCCGCACGACACGGGGTGCGTCGCGCAGCCGAACAACACGGCGAGCAGGCCGCCGTCCCCGGCGTCGCGCACGGCGACGACCGGCACGCCGGTCAGCACGACGTCGAGCCCGACCCGGTTGTGGCCGACCTCCGCCGTCCCTTCGGCGAAGTGGAGGGTCGCCGGGATGGGTGTCTCCGCGACGGTCCGCTCGACCAGGTCGGTCAGCAGGTCCATGAACACGTACGTCGATCCGTTGACGGCGTCGACGTCGGCGTCCTCCACGTTCAGCACGACCTTCGGGTCGGGGTGGGTGTCGCCGATGAACGGGCCGTTGTGGGTGTGACTGGTCGCGATCATGAAGTCCGAGCTGCCGACCAGGCCCCGTTCGTCGCACACCCGCCGGCGCAGCTCCTGGTGGACGTCGCGGGGGATGCTGATCACGTCCACCCGCAGCAGCACGTTGACCGACCCGTTGTCGTGGATCGCGATGCAGTGCGCGCGCAGCGGGTGGGCCGGCGGCGGGGCCGACGCGGAGGCGCCGCGCTTGTCCCAGCCGTAGCCGCCCATCCAGAGGCTGGGCCAATCCGGCACGTGGGGTGTGATGTCCAGTTCGTTGTAGGCCACCGCGAACCGGCTCGCGGTGGCGGCGGACGCGGTGGCCGTGCCGGCGAGCCTGGTGGTGACCACGGCAGTCGCGGCGAGCAGACCACCTCGCAGGATCGAACGACGGCTGATTCCGGGCATGACGAAGCTCCAAAGGGGTGGTGGGCGGAATTCAGACCGGGTCGCCCGCGAGCTCGGACGCGATCCGGGAAGCGACGGTGTAGGGGTCGCCGACGGGTTGGGTGGCGTGGGCCTCGGTCTGCTGGGTCCAGGCGAGACCGAACCGGTCCCACTCGTCGTCGAGGCTCGGCTCGTTGCCCGAGGTGATGGTGCCGGGCAGCGCGTCCAGGAACTTCTGCCACCTCGGCCGGTAGTAGCCGCCGAGCAGGCCGTGCCAGTCGCGGTTCGCGTAGTCGTGCAGCCCGGTCGCCCCGAGGGTCTTCGAGGTCCAGATGGTGAGGATCGACCGCGCGTGCCACTCCAGGATGCCGCGTTCCTCGTCGTCCGCACCCCACGACTTCGCCTGCTCCAGCCACGGGCCGAGCAGCCAGTTGCGGTCGGTCGCGAGGATCTCCGACGACAGGTCGAGCGCGCGCAGGAACCGTTGCGAGTGCCGGGAAACGCCGGCGCGGTCACGGGCTTCGTAGGCCTCGCGGAGCTGGTCGAGCAGCAGCCGGCCGCGGTTCGCGAGCACCTGCCGGGTCACGTCGACCAGGTCGTAGCGGTAGGTCGCCGACGTGCGCAACGCGGGCGCGACGGCCAGCATCTCGCCGAGCACCGGCGCGAACTCGGCCGGGTCGTAACGCCAGGTGTCCGGTCCGAAGTTGCTGGCGGAGGTCAGGTTCAGCGTCGGCCACGCGGCGAACGGCGTCTCGAAAGGCCCTTCCTTCTCGGTGTGCCCGGTTGCGGCGAACGAGTACGCGGTGCGCAGCAGGATCCGCCACGCCGCGGCGGCGTGCGGGTCGTCGGCGCCGTAGCGGCGCTTGGCGTAGGCCAGGACCCACGGCTCCAGGTCGACCGCGCCGCGCCGCCAGGTCATCTCGCTGAGCAGGTCCGCGACGACCGGGTTGTTGTGCGTGCCCTCCAGCGCCATCGCGCTGCCGACGAGCCGTTTGCGCTCCGGCGAGGTCCGCACCGCCGGGAACGTCCGGCCCGGTTCGATCAGGTTGCCGAACATGCCGAGCCGTCCGCCGAAGTTCTGGATGGTGCCCCAGCACCACGGCACCCCCCAGTAGGCCTCGGTGTCCTGCCACCTGCGGCTGTCGTCGGAGTCGAGGTCGAGCACCACGACCCGGTTCTCGTCGACGGCGTTGAGCACGTCCAGCTGCGGGTTTTCCTGCCAGCCCTGCATCAGCCAGAGCGCGCCCGGCACGGCCTTCTCCAGCTCGTCCTGCACGGCCTTGGCGGCCTCGCCGAGGTCCGCGCCGTCCAGCACCGCGGGCAGCTCGTCCGTGCCGACCTCGTGGAACAGGTCGTTCGAATAGTGCGTCGTAGTGCCGAACCGCTCGGCCTGCGCCTGGTAGAACCGCTGGGCGACCTCGGGGTACAGGGCCTCGGTGGTGTCGAGCCAGTACGGCCGGGGGTGGCCGGAGTAGGCGCCCTGCGCGGGAATGTGGGTGTCGGGGTGCAGGTCGGCGAACACCTGGTCCGGCACGTGCCCGGCGAAGGCGGGGAACACCGGGGTGATGCCCAGCTCCCGCATCCGCTGGATGATCCGCAGGCCCAGCTCGGCCCGCTTCTCCAGCAGCGCGAGGCTGACCGGGCCGCTGAACGACGACGCTTCGTCGTCGTAGCCGGTCGTCTCCCCGTACCACTGCCACGGCTGCATCGCCGGCTGCGAGATCCACTGGCGCACCTGCAGTTCGGTCATGCCGAAGTCCTGGAAGGTGTCGTACCAGACCATCTCGTGGCCGATCAGCGTGAGCGCCCGGTTCGTGCCGCTCGCGGCGAGGAGGTCGATCTCCCGTTCCCACTCCGGCCAGCCCCAGAACGGCGTGGTGTAGCCGAAGACGGTGAAGTTGTAGGCGTAGCGCTCGGTCAGCTCGGTCGACTGGCGGATGGTCGCCGCCGGGGTGGGCAGCGTGGCGGGCAGGGCGATCCGGTCGCCGTTGGCCGACAGGTGCTGGCCCGCCACGTACTTGAGCCACCAGTGGAACGCCGACAGGGTCGCCACCGCGCTGGTGCCCGCGAAGATCGGCCGTCCCTCGAACTCGCTGACCTCGAACGCGTCGGCTTCACCGGCCTGCGGGGTGAGCTGGCGCAGGCCGATGAGGCCGTCCACGTTCCGGCCGAGCAGGCGGGCGATGGCCGCGCGGACGAGCGGCCCGTCCGCGGGGACACCGGCTGCCGCGAGGACGCCGGCCTGCGCGGACGTGGCCCGGCCCGCGCCGGCGCTGAGCAGTGCGGTCGCCACGGTGCCCACGAGGAAGCCGCGGCGGGAGATGCTGTGCATGTGTCGGTCCTGTCGTCACCGGACTGGGATGTGCTCATCCTCTTGAGCCGTCGTGACGTCCGGTTGACGCGGCGTTGACGCGAGTCCCATGGCGAGTTTCATCTCGGTCGCCTCGGTGTCGTGCCGCCGGGCCCGCTCGGCCAGGCCCAGTTCCTGTTCGACGACGGCGAGCACGGCCAGCGCCTGCGCCTCACGCAGGCGGAAGCCCGTCGAACCGGCCAGCTCCAGCGCCTGTTCGACGTGGTGGAGCCCCTCCTCGGGCGGCAGGGTGCGGCCGAGGCCGATCAACGCGGTGATCTCGCCCTGCCGGTAGCCCGCGCTGCGGCTGATCGCCAGCGCCGACGTGTGCTTGGCCAGCGCCGTCTCCCGGTGACCGGTGCGGTGCTCGACCGAAGCGAGGGTGTTGAGGGCGTCGGCCTCGTACCGCAGGTTGCCGGTTTCCCCGGCGAGCTCCAGCGCCTGCTCGCAGTACCGGCTGGCCGCGGCGTAGTCGCCTGCCTCCCGGTGGGTCGCGCCGAGGTTCTGCAGCACCTCCGCTTCGTCGTGGCGCGCGCGCAGCCGGCGGTGGACGGTCAACGCGGCGTGGTGGTGCGCGAGCGCCTCGTCGATGCGGCCCTGGCGCAGGCGCACGCCACCCAGGTTGTTGCGCGCGGTGGCGCCGGTGTGGGTGAGACCGGCGCGCTCGCACAGCGCGAGCGCCTCGGTCAGGTGGGTGTCCGCCTGGTCCAGCTCGCCGCGTTCCAGGTGCATCGCGCCGAGGTTGACCAGCGCGGCGGCCTCCAGCCGTTCCTGCCCCAGCTCCCGGCTCGCCGCGAGCGCCTGCGTGGAGTGCGTGAGCGCCGAGGGCAGGTCCCCCAGCTCCAGGTGCACGACGCCGAGGTTGCCCAGCGCCACCGTCTCGCCGATCCGGTCGCCGTTCTCGCGGTGCCCGGCCAGCGCCCGGCCGAGGTCCTCGATCGCGGCCGGGTAGTCACCGCGGCTCCAGAACAGCATGGCCTTGCTGTTGCGCAACCACGGCCGCGCCCCGCGCTCCCCCGCTTTCTCGGCGGCGGCGAGCGCGGTGGTCGTGACGGTGAGCAGATCGGCGTCCAGCCGGCGGGAGTGCAGGTAGCCGCGGACCGCGTCGGCCAGGTGCCAGGCGTACTCGGGCGCGACACCGGCCGCCTGCCGGACCACGGCGACCAGGTTCGCGCGTTCCTCGTCGAACCAGGCCGCGGCGTCCAGGTGGTCCGCGAGGTGCGGCACCTGCGGCGGCACCTCCGGCACCGGCCGGGGGAACCGGGCCAGCGTCGGGTGCAGCAGCTCGGCGGCCGCGTCCGCGGTGTGCAGGTAGTACTCGTAGACCCGGCGCAACGCCTTGGTGCGCGCCACCGCGTCGTCCTCCTCGCGGGAGGTCGTCACCGCGTAGAGCCGCAGCAGGTCGTGGAACTGGTAGCGGCGCGGCTCGTACTGCTGCACCAGGCTCGCCGCGGCCAGCTGCTCCAGCAACCGGGTGGCGGTGCCGAACGGCACGCCCAGCAGCGCCGCGGCCGTGGGCGCGGCGAAGTCCGTGCCGGGCACGAGGCCGAGCAGCCGGAACAACCGGGCGGCGTCCGGCTTGAGCGCCCGGTAGGAGGGCACGAACGCTCCCCGCACGGCCGCCGACTCGTCCCCGTCGACGGCCAGCGCCGCCAGCCGGTCGTCCTGGCGCAGCTCGGCCACGTACTCGGCGATGTCCGGCCGCGGCCGGCTGGACAGGTTGGCCGCCGCGATCCGCAGGGCGAGCGGCAGCCCACCGCACAACGCGGCCAGCTCCCGACCGGCCACCGGGTCGTCGTCGATCGTGTGGCCCGCGATGCCGGCGATGAGCGCCCGGGACTCGTCCTCGGACAACACGTCCAGCACGACCCGGCGCGCGCCCTGCAGCGCGGTCAGCCCACGCAGCTCGCTGCGGCTGGTCACCAGCACCGAACAGCGTGCTTCGGCGGGCAGCAACCGGCGCACCTGGTCGGCGTCGGCGGCGTTGTCGAGCACCAGCAGCACCCGTTTGTCGGTGAGCAGCGAGCGGTAGAGCAGTTCCTGCTCGTCCTGGTCGAGCGGGACCCGCTCGGCGGAAACGCCGAGCGCGCGCAGGAAGTAGCCCAGCGCCTGGCCGACGGTCGCCGCCGGGCTGGTGGAGTACCCGTGCAGGTTGACGTGCAGCACCCCGTCGGGGAACTCCCACCGCAGCCGCCGCGCGAGGTGCACGGCCAGCGCCGACTTGCCCACCCCCGGCGGTCCGGACAGCACCACGATGGGGGCCGCCGTCGCGTTCCGGCCGGTGAGCAACTCGGTCGCGAGGGCGATCTCGTCCGCGCGGCCGACGAAGTCGCCGATGTCCGGCGGCAGCGTCGTGGTCGCCGCCACCCGCGGGGCGGGCGCGGGCGCGGCGTCGAGCGCGGGATCGTTGCGCAGGATCGCGTCGTGCAACCGGCGGACCTCCTCGCCGGGCCCCAGCCCCAGTGACTCGGCCAGCAGCATGTCGAGGTCGCGGTACACCTGCAGCGCGTCGGCCTGCCGGGCGGCGCGGTAGAGGGAGAGCATGAGGCTCGCCCAGAACCGTTCCCGGAGGGGGTACTCCGCGGTCAGCGCGCGCAGCTCACCCACCAGTTCGTCGTGGGCACCCAGCTCCAGGTCGGCTTCGATCCGCTGCTCCAGCGCCAGCAGCCGGCGTTCCACGAGCGTGGGCACCTCGTCGCGGTGCAGCACTTCCGACGGCGCGTCCACCAGCGCCGGCCCACGCCACAGCCCCAGCGCCCGGCGCAGCAGCGCGGACCGGGTCTGGGCGGCAGGCGTCTGCCGTGCCTGGTCGACCAGGTCCGCGAACCGGAAGAGGTCCACCTGGTGCTTCGGCACGTCGAGGACGTAGCCGCCGGGAACGGTCTGGATGGTGCTCGCGTCCCCGAGCGCCTGCCTCAGCCGCATCACGTACGCCTGGCAGGTCGTGCGCGCCCCGCCCGGCGGGGCCTCGTCCCACAAGGCCTCGATCAGCCGTTCCACCGGCACGGTCTCCCCCGCACGCAGGGCCAGTGCGCTCAGCACGACCCGGTGCTTGGCCGCGGCCAGCGGAATGACCACGCCCTCACGGCGCACCTCGAGTGGCCCCAGCAGTGCGAAGCTCCACATGCGTCATCCCCCCGAGCCAGAGCTGACGATGATCCTGGTGCAGGGCTCGGCGCTGGTCAACAGCTCGTCCACCTTCGAGTCGGGGCGCCGGCCCTCCGAGCCGATGCCGACGCACGCACTGATGTGGACGTCTTCCTGGCCACGATCTTCGGTGCCGGCTACGACACCGTCACGACGGCCGGTGTGGAGCCGCGAGCCGGTTCGCTGCAAGCTGAAGACCGCGGCAGCGACTGAGGGATAAGAGCGACAAATCAGACACTTGACGATGGTCTGAGGTGTCGTCGAGACCTCGGCGGGTCAGTCGCGGTCGAAGGCGGCCGCGTACATCGGCGCCGCCTTCGTCGCCAGGGCCTTCACCGCCTTCAGGCCGTCGTTCCAGGCGCCCGCGAAGGTGATCGACGTGGCTCGGTCGGCGCGCCCCAGGACCAGGACGCAGCGCACCAGATAGCCGGTACGGAGGTTCGCGCAGAACCCCGCTTGCGGATCCGCCAGTCCGGGTACCGAGAAGTCGCCGACGATCGAGAACTGTTCGTGTTCGAGCGTCACCTTCCCGCACGTGGTCGCCTGCTTCACCCCGGCGACCACGTCCGCTCCGGCCAGCCCCGGGTACTCGCCCACCAACTGGTGGACGGCACCTTTGCCGCCGCCCGGCGCGTAAGTGCGGCCTTGCGCCGCCCGCTGCACCGACGGGTCCGAGGGCAGGCCACCGCCGCAGGCCTCGACGAGGTGAAACGGCGTGGTCGAACCCATGACGTAGCCGACCGGTTGCGTTTCCACCGACAGACCCGCCTTGGTCACCTCGTCCTCCACCGGCAAATAGGCCGTGACGTCCTTCGCCACCGGCGTTGTCACCGTCGGTGCGGGAGCCTGCGAGGTGGGCGGAGTTCTGGGAGCCGGCGCGGTGGCGGCCTCGGTGCCACCGCAGCCGACGAGGAGTAGGGCCAGACAGGCGAGCCCCGCGATTTTGTCCATGTCCCCCCTTGGTCGGCAGCTTGATCGTCTCCTCCCATGGCGGCGTTACGGCGGTGCCCAGCCACCGAACACGTCGACGGCCCTGCTGCACCCTTCGCGCCGGCCACCTCAAGCCCCGGACACCGTGCCCCGCCGGAGGAGCACGGTGAGCACGTCAGGAAGGGTTTCGAGCCGGCCTCACGAGCCGAGCACCGGGCCGGTGTTCATCGCCTCGTCTCGTATCGGGTCAGCACCACTCCGCCGGGGAACGTCCGCGTCTCCACCAGGTTCAGCTTCACCCAGCCGTCCACCGCGGCGAAGAACGGTGTGCCGCCGCCCACCAGGACCGGATGGGTGACGATCGCGTATTCGTCGATCAGCCCGGCCCGCATGGCGGCCCCGGCCAGCGTCGCGCCGCCGATGCGCATCGGGCCGCCGTCCTCGGCCTTGAGCCGGGTGATCTCGGCGACCGGGTCGCCGCCGACCAGGCGGGTGTTCCCGTCGACCTCGTCGATCGTCGAGGAGAACACCACCTTCGGCGTGTCCCGCCAGTTCCGCGCGAACTCGATCTGCGCCGGGGTGGCGCCGGGGTGCTGGTCGCCGGTCGGCCAGTAGGAGCTCATGGTCGTCCACAGCTTGCGCCCGTACAGCGACATTTCGCTCGCCCGCTCCTGGTCGAGCCACCACTGGAACAGGTCGTCGCTCGGCGCGCTCCAGCCGATGTCGTCGCCGGGCGCCGCGATGTAGCCGTCCAGGGTCAGGTTCATGCCGAAGATCAGTTTCCGCATCGTGCCAGCCTCTCGTGAGTCGATCTCCCCCGTACAGACCCCGGGAAGGGCGGGGGTTTGGTGTGGCTGGCGGTTTCACGCCGTCGCGTCCGGCCAACTCACCGCCCGGACTGGCCAACTCGCCGACGTTCCCGGTGAGTTGGCTGTTGCGGGCGGTGAGTTGGCTGCTGCGGGCGGGCAGGTGGCTGTTGCGGGCGGGCAGATGGTGCCATCGGCGAGCGGGAAGTCGCGCGGATTCGGCGGCTTGGATCCTCGGGCGGGTCCGGCTGGGGGTTTCGTGACGTTTCGGCGGCGGCCGGCCGTGGGGCCCGCCCCCGCGATCGACTTTGCCGGGGCCCTACCCGTACAGAGGGGCGCGGCGGAAGAACCTGATCGGTGGTCGATCCGCGGAGACCGCTACCGGGTCCGCTGACAGGCGCCGGCAGGGTCCGATATCCTCTTTACCGGCGGAGATTCACGAACCGCAACGACAACTCCGGTGACAATTGGTCACATCGGTGCGGCATTCAGCTTAAAATGCGGCCTGGCGTCCCGATCGGCACATGTTTTCGAGTACCGTTTGCTCATGGATCCGATACACGCGTTACAACCGCTGTTGATGGAAGCAAAACCATTGGCCACTCTCCTCCCGGACCAGAGTAAATGGGCAGACATCGCAACGAGACTCAAGGACGTCTTGCCGGCGGCGGTGTACAATCCCGGCTATCTGTGCATCGCCTATTACGGCTACCAGCAGGATCCACACATCTTCAGTTATGCCGGAAACTACAGGCTCCCCATGGAGAAGCGGCCGAAATTCGACCAACTCGGCGTCGACACCGTCGCCTTTCTCAAGGAGTTCATGGACGCGCGGGGGCAGTGGCGTTACATCGAGAGCCAGGACTGGTACAAGAACCATGAATACGTGATCGCGGTCGAGGTGAACTACTACGGCAATCGATCCGGCAAGGCGTACACGATGTCCCCGCTGTTCCACAAGGACACCGGCGGCAACAACCTCTTCGTCAACCTGATCTTCGACAACAAAAAGCCCATCGAGGCGACCGAGTGGTTCGTCGACGTCCAGGAGCCGAGCGGCAAGAGGGCGGAATGGCAGAAGACGCTCCTGCCCGAGGCGCACCTGAAAGACCTCGCCGCCCTGCGCCGGCGGCTGCGAGAGAGTGGGGAATACACGACACCCAAGGTGAACGGTGGCGTCCTCGAAGGCGAAAACATCTACGTGTCCTGGGTGGACGACCTCGTGTGGCACGCGACGCCATCGCTGAACGAGCGCATCGCCTACACCGCGGACGCCGCCATCGAGGCATACACATTGATCTCCATCGGACTCAAGGAAGGCAAGACTTTCACTCAGGGCCCGGCCCGCATCCATCCGGTCGAACTATTGGCAACAATAGCCGACGAGCCGAACAGCCGACTGGCTCAGTGGCTGACAACGGAGAACAAACGCATCCAAGACCTCGACTTCGAGTTGGCCAGAACTGCCTGGTTCGCGTTGTACGAGCCCAATGCGGTCAATTTCTCCAGGGACGTGAAGCTGCGCGGCGAAAAGCCGTGGCACATGGTCGGCGACGTCGCCCAGTCGATCTCCCACGACGCACGCCTGAACAAGCCCGACGCCCAAGCCCCGACCATCGAGGAAACTCCCGCCGGTCTGTCGATGGTCAGAAGAGCCAACAGCCTGAACAAGGGCCAGCTGAAGGAGGTGGCCGAGGCCAACAAGGAGGTTCCCCGCTCGTTCATCCGCACCTGGGTCCGGGTGATCCCGAGGACCGCCGAGGAACTGAAGACCCATCACGTCCTCCTCAAGTAGCCTGCCCACCGGCGGACCCGGGCGTCGACGACGACCGGGGTCTCCTCGAACTCGCCGCCGAGCCGACCGGACAGGCGACCGCCGCGTTCGACCGGCACCAGGCCGAGCAGGCGATCCGCATTTGCAGTGGGCGGCGGATCTCAGCGACAGCCGGTTCCGGCTCAGGTGTGTGCGGCGCTGGACGTCGGCGTCCCGGCAATGTGGGCCACCGCCGATGAAGCACTGCCAGCGCCGAACACGACGAGGTGCGGCTGAAGTGCCGGTGAGCTGCCCACCCGGCTGCTACGTCACCGCGCAGTCGAACAGCGTCATGCCGCTCGGCTTCGCGCCGTAGCCTGCCTGCGGGATCACGCGGCAGTGCGCCGCTGCCCAGGACGCGCGCCGACCGAGGACGTCCGGCAGGCCGGGGGCGGCGACGAGGTAGGGGCACCTCAGCCGGCCGGTCCGGACGAGCGCGGCGACGCCTCCCGCGGGCGCACTCGCCGCCGCGGGTGGAGCGCTCGGCAGCAGGATCGCCCGGCTCGGTCAGCCTCGGCGCCTGCCCGCCGCCGTGGCTCTCGTTCTCGCGGTCACAGTGCTGGCGACGCCACTCAGCCTGCACCTCACACCGCTCTGACCGCCTACGGCGAAAGCGACTACGTGACGAAGCCGTTTCCGGCCAAGAGTTCCTTGTCCCGCAGGGAAGTCCTCGACAACGTCTGGAGAGATGAGATGATCACCCTCCGCGACGACGGGTAACCACCCGTCCACAGAACTCCGGGCATCGGCTCGCGAACAGCAGCATGTTGCCGGTCGCCTGGGAACGAGCCGTTGTCGTTGCCATAGCCCATACCCGTTCACCCCGCGCCGCACTGCGCGAGCCGGTTACCATCGGCTGGTGTCGAATCCGAGCGAAGACAACACAGCGCAGCTGGCGCAGGTCCTGCAGGACATCGAGCACGCCGCCGAGCAAGCCGCCGGCTGGCTGAGCGAACGAGACCGCCTCGTCGCGGCGGCCAAGGCCCTCGGCGGCAGCCACCGCCAGATCGCCTCGCGCGCCGACCTGTCCCACGCCGCGGACACAGAGCTGATCAAGCCGCAGGTCACCTCGATCGCCACGCACCCTGGTTCCGGAAGCTGATCCATCGGCCGTGGGCATCCACCCCGGTCAAGGGGTGGCGTGCTGACGACCCGGCCGGGCAACGCTGGTGCACCGCAGCGGGCGCGACCTGCGGTGTCGCCGCGTTCCGCTCGGGGCAGCAGCTTGCGGACGCTCGGACGCCGGTGAGGCGGGCCGGGACGGTGAACCCGTCGTCGCGAGCACAACCTGACCCGGTCGGGCTTTCCCAGACGAAATGAGCGGCCTGGCAACGGGATCCGGTCGCGGGTCCGCAGTGGACCCTGGACAGCGACCTCGGACCCTACGACGTGCTGGACGTGCGGCTGGTGGCCGCGGACACGGTCATGAATCCGTCGTCACCGCGCGGCCGTGGTCGAGGCCGGGCCGGTCCACTTCTGGTTCTGGCCGCCGTTGCAGGTCCCCAACCGCACCGCGGTCCCGTTGGCGGTCGAGCCGGCCGCGACCTCCAGGCAGAGCCCGGACTGTGTGCTGGTCACGGTACCGTCGGCGTTGCTTCGCCACTTCTGGTTGGTCCCGCCGTGGCAGGACCAGATGATCACTGCCGTGCCCGCGCTGGTTCCGCCGCCCTCGGCGTCGAGGCAGCGCAGCGTGTCGCCGGAGTAGACGGTCAGCTCGGCGGCCGCGGTGGCGGTCCACGTCTGGTTCGTCCCGCCGTTGCAGTCCCACAGCTGCAACCGGGTGCCCTGCGTCGTCGACCGGCCCGGAACGTCGAGGCACCTCCCCGCGGCCACCGAGCGCACCGGGCCGCTGCGGGTTCCGGTGCTGCCGTTGTCGAGACCGAGGAAGGAAATCGCGTACGCGAGCATCCCGGCCTGCGGCAGGGTGTGACCGGTGCCCGAGACGACGATGCCTTCCACGGTGGCGTGGGTTCCGGTGTCGCCGTAGCGGTTCCGCGTCCAGGACGACTGCGGGTGATCGGTGGCGGACGGCGTCTGGTTCAGCCCGTGCAGGGCGGTCCACTGTTTGATCTCTTCGCCGTAGTTCGGGTAAGCTAGAGTCGTGTCCTGGTCGCCGTGCCACAGCTGCATCCGCGGGTAGGCGCCGGTGTAACCGGGATACATGGCATGAGCCTGATCGGCCCACTGCTGCGGGGACTTGACGACGTTCCCGCCGGCGCACTGGCTGTTCCACAACGAGCCGTCCGTGGTCGCGAAACACCCCGCGGGCACGCCGGAGAACGCGGCGCCTGCGGAGAACACGTCCGGGTACTCCGCGGCCAGGACGTTCGTCATCATGGCCCCCGAGGAGAAGCCGCTGACCACGATGCGGCCCGGGTCCACGTTGTAGTGCTGCCGGGCCCACCCGACCATCGACATGATGCCGGTGGAGTCGCTGCCGCCGTTGCGGGTCAGGCCCGCCTTCGTCGAGACGTCGAAGCAGTGCCCGTCGCGGGTGGCCTCGGGCACGACGACGACGTAGCCGTACCGGTCGGCCGCCGTCGCGTAATCGTGCCCGTTGCCGTTGAAGATCCCGCCCGCCGAACCACCGCAGTAGTGGACCAGCACGAGCAGCGCGGGTTTCGCCGCCAATGAGTCGGGCGCGTACACGTACATGCCGAGGTTGGTGGGGTTGGCGCCGAAGTCGGTGACCCTGGTCAAGGTGGCGGCCGCCGCGGAACCGGCGGTCAGGAACGCCACGGTGACGGTCAGCGGCACCATCAGCAGCACCGCCAGCAAGCCGCGGATCACCCGTTTCATTGCTTCCTCCGCCTTCATCGCCAGATCCACCGCTCAGCAGACCGCCGGAGGCGGCCTTCTCGGGTCAGGTCCCCATCGTGATCCCGGACGGGAGGGAATACTCCCTTCGGGAATCCGGCTGGTGCGCGCCGTGAATTCGTCCGGTTGCCGAACCAGGGAAACAGGACTCACGATAAGAGCGGTCGATGACGAGGTCAATGATCATTCGACCGCCGCTGAAAGTTACTCGTCATCCCGGTTCCGTTCCCCAGCCGTATCGGGCCGCCGGAGGACACGTACGGCGGCCTCGCCCGAGGCAGGAACCGCAGCGGTGCCCGCCCGGCTGTGACCCGGCAACTCGGCCTTCACCTCATCGTCACCGATAGGCGGAAGTCGTTTGCGACTTGACTGATTCAAGCGAAGGAAGGCCCCCTGGGTGACGTGTGGACGATCGCGATTGACCCTCCGCAAAAGGCCCTCGGCTGCGGGGATCCACCAACGCTCCACCTCGGACACGTTGACCCGTTCTTCGCGCCTGTCCGCAGCGGCCTCAGATCGGCGCGTTGGACAACCGCCGCGCGAGCGAGTCCAGTACTGCGACGATCTCGGCGACCTCCTCCGGCTCGGCGCCCAGCGCCGTGGCCAGTACGCCGTCGACGGTCATGGTGTCGGCCTGTCGCCGCCCCTTCTCTGGCACGCCCGGAGCGGGGTACACCAGAGTGCGGCGCCGATCGGCGGGGTCGGTCTCGGTAGCCATCACACCGTCTTCGCGGAATCTGGCCACCGAGGAGGACACCAGGCTCTGCGGGAAGCCGGTGCGCTCGGTGATCTCGCTGATGGAGCTGCCTGGATGCTCGAAGACGTCGACGAGGATCGTCCGGGCGCTGGTCGGCAGCCTGTGGAACCCCGATCGGGGGATGGCGTCCTGGCCGATTCTGATCAGCTTGTGTCCCAGGAGAAACAACTCGAGCCCGTTCATGTCTCCCATGATGCACCAACCATGTGATACATCTATAAACAGATGCATCTCTTATCTGATGTTGTTCGGACGGGAAGGAAGCACTCTCCATGACGGCCTCCACGACCCTCGACGTCCCCGGAGCCCGGCTCCGGTACCTGCAGCGCGGCAGCGGCCCGCTCCTCCTGCTGATCGCAGGCGGCGATGGCGACGCTGCCGCCGGCGACGACCTCGCCACCCGGCTCGCCGGCACCTACACAGTGCTCACCTACGACCGCCGCGGCTTGTCCGAGAGCACGATCCACGAGCCGGCACAGTCTCCGACCATCACCACCCACGCCGAGGACGTCCACCACCTGCTCGCCGCACTGACGACGGAACCCGCTTTCGTCTACGGGAGCAGCATCGGCGCCCTGATCTCGCTGGAACTGGCGTCCCGGCACCCTGAGCTGGTCAGCACCCTGGTCGCGCACGAACCGCCCGCCACCCAGCTTCTCCCCGAACCCGAGCGCACTCGCGCCCGGCAGGACCAGCAGGAAGCCGAGGACATCCACCGGGCCGAGGGCGCCTTTCCAGCGCTGCGCAAGTTCGCGGCCTTCGCCGGCATCGACTTTGCCGATCGCGAGCCCGACGCGGCGGTCACGCCGCCCGGCCCGGAACGGCTGGCGAACCTGGAGTTCTTCCTGACCCACGACGCACCGGCGGTGCGCCGTCACCAGCTGGACATGGCAGCGTTGAAGGCCGCAGCCACCCGCATCGTGCCCGCCGTCGGCCAGACCTCGGCCCATATCTGGGCTCATCACTGCGCCCGCCTGCTCGCCGAGGAACTCGGCACGCCATACGTGGAGTTTCCCGGCGGCCACAACGGTGCCGCCTTCCGGCCCCGAGCCTTCGCCGCACGGTTGCACGACGTGCTCAGCAGCACGGTGCCGTGATCAACCCTGCCGCGACGATCTCGGCGGAACCCGCTCAACCGCGCACGAAGGTCCGCGAGCGCATCGCGTTCGCGACCATCGCCACGCCCTCCTCGGTGAACAGCGACTCCGGGTGGAACTGCACGCCTTCGATCGGGAACTCGCGGTGCCGGACGCCCATGATCTCCCCGGTGGGCGACCAGGCCGTGACGACCAGGTCGGCCGGCAGCGAAGCCGGGTCGATCACCAGGGAGTGGTATCGCGCCACGGTCAGCGGGGTGCGCAGGCCCGCGAAGACACCACGGCCGTCGTGCGCCAGCGGCGAGCACTTGCCGTGCATCGGTTCGGCCGCGTGCACGATCCGGGCGCCGAACGCCGCGCCGATCGCCTGGTGCCCCAGGCACACGCCGAGGATCGGCACGCGCCCGGCCAAGCCGCGGACCAGGTCCACCGAGATGCCCGCGTCCGCCGGGTCGCCGGGGCCGGGCGAAATCACCACCAGCTCCGGCTCGAGCGCGGCGACGTCGGCCACGGAGACTTCGTCGTTGCGGTGGACCTCGCACTTCGCGCCCAGCGTCCCGAGGTACTGCACCAGGTTGTAGACGAACGAGTCGTAGTTGTCGAGCACGCAGATCACGCGGCCGCCCCTTCCACCGTCACGCCGAGGGCGCGGGCCCCGGACCCGAGCTTCGCGAGGCACTCCGCGTACTCCTCGGCCGGGTCGGAGTCGTGGACGATGCCGCCGCCGGCCTGCAGCCGGATTTCGCCGTCGCACCACACCATGCTGCGGATCGTCAGGTAGAGGTCCACATGGGACACGCCGAACGAGCCGACCGCGCCCGAGTACAGCCAACGCCGTGACGGCTCCAACTCATCGATGATCTCCATCGCCCGCACCTTCGGCGTCCCGGTCATGGTCCCCGCCGGGAACGTCGCCCGGATCAGCTCGGCGGTGCCCCGCTCCCCCGACGGCTCACCCCACACGTCCGACGTCAGGTGCATGACGTGCGAGTACCGCTCGACGGCCAGCAGCCGCTCCACCGACACGCTGCCGGGGCGGCACACCCGGCCGAGGTCGTTGCGGGCGAGGTCGACCAGCATCCGGTGCTCGGCCAGCTCCTTAACCGACGAACGCAGATCGTCCTCGGCGAGCCGGTCGGCGCGGCCGTCGCGGCCCCGCGGCCGGGTGCCGGCCAGCGGGCGGATCAGCGCCCGGCCGCGGATGAGCGTCAGGCACGGTTCCGGGGACGCGCCGACGGCCTCGAACTCCGGGCCGCCGTACCAGAAGTGGTACGGCGACGGGTTGATCTCGGTCAGTCGCCTGTAGACACGCAATCCGTCCACGGTGGCCGGTGCGGTCCAGGCGTTGGACAGCACGAGCTGGAAGACGTCACCGTCGAGGATGTGCCGCTGCGCGCGCCGCAGCGCGTCGACGTACTCGTCGTAGCCGAAGCCGAACGTCCCGGCGCCCACCGCGACGGTGCCGAGCGGGACGACGGCGAGCCGGTCGAGCGTCCGGGCGACCCGGGTGGCCGCGGTGCGGGCGGCCGCGGGGGTCGGGCCGCGGCCGATCACCCGGCCGTCGATGATGAGGACCTCGGGCAGGAAGAACTCGTACACCGGACGCCCGTCCGACGGGTGGCGGCTGGGCAGCCGCTCGAAGTCGCGTGCGGCGTCGTAGGCGAGGAAGCCGTACCAGGCCGCTTCGGCGTCGGTGGTGTCCGGCGGGAGATCCAGCCCGGCCAGCAGGCCCACTGCCGCGGTGAGCGGCGCGGGCCCGTCGCCGCCGGGGTGCGCGAGGACGGCGAGCTCGCCCGCGGCCAGCACCGCGTCCCGGCCGCCCGGCCCGGCGGTGAGCATGACGCGCCCGGCGGGGCGCAGGGCCGCGGCCGCCGCCACCGGGTCGACCGCCGTGGCCAGCGGGACGACGTGGCGGTGCAGCCGGGCTCCGGCCGACAGCGCGGACGTGATCATCGCGCGCCCGCCGGCACCCGGAACTGCGTCCGCTCGTGGGCGCCGACGGGCTTGCCCATGGCGTAGCGGAACGCGGCGAGCTGGATCGCCCGCGGCGGGCAGCCTTCGACGAAGATGCCCAGGTCCCGGCTTTCGTACAGGCAGTTGCCGACGAGCACGACCTCGCCACGCAGGGGCGGAAGCGAAACCTGCGGCCCCGAAATGACGGTCAGTTCCCCGTCCCACTCGCACAGTTCCCCGGCCAGCGCCTTCATCGCCCCGGCGACGAACCGGCTGCACGCCGGGCAGGCGTTGTCGGCGTAGACGCGGATCCCTTCGCGCGGCACGACGATGTCGACCGGCGCCTTCACCATGTCGAACGCCAGGTCCTCGAGCGGGGTCCCGAGCAGCTCGATGTCGTCCAGGGCCAGCGGTCCCATTCCCCGCTGGTGCGCGTCCCGCAGGTAGGCGACGCTGTCCGGGTCGAAGCCGGCCAGCGTGCCGACGGCGACGTCGAGCGCGACGGCGTTGCGGCTCGCGGCCAGGAACCCGGCCTCGCGGGCCTGCCCGTCCATCGGGTAGTTGCCCTCGATCACCGTGGTCCCGTCGCACACCACCAGGTCCTGCGGGCGCATCAGGTTCAGGTCCACTGTGGACTCGTCGACGCCCGCCATGTGCACGATCCGGGTCGTGTACCCGGGCAGCAGCCCGACCAGGTTCTTCATCGCGTTCGAGTAGACGACGCTCGCGTGCGTGCGCAGCTGCGGGACGCCGATGAAGTAGTCGCAGTCCAGGATCAGCTCGGGCACGGCGATCGGCACCCGCAGCGACGTCGCCTCCGGGATGCCGGTGATGCGCAGCGGCAGGTCGTCGAAGCTGACGATCCGGGCGTACTTCGCGGCCTCGTGGTCGCGGAGGATTTCGTAGATGGCGTGCGTGCGCTCGGCGATCACCGGACGCGCCCCGTGCTCGGCGACCACGCGGGCGATCGCTGCCAGCAACGCCGGTCGCACGTGGAAGCCGGGCGCCGTCTGGAACAGGTTCGGCTTGATCAGCACCTCCGCGCCGGCCGGCAGCCCGGACAGCGGGTCGCCGAGCAGGGCGAGGAGCCGGTCCAGGCCGGCCGGCACGTCGGCGTCGCCACCGACGGCCGTGAGGGCGACCGCCTCAATCATCGGTGTCCTCCACCGCGATGACGCGCGCCGGGGCGGCCTCGGCGCCGGCCACCTTGGTCGGCAACGCGATCAGCTGGACGACCTGCCGGGTCAGCTCGTGCATGTTGGTGACGTACTCCAGCAGCGGGATGCCGGCGGCGAGCAGCGCGTGGTGCACCGGGGACTCCGCGTCGCCGGGCCGTTCGGTGAGGCAGTCGAAGCCGATGAGACTGGCGCCGTTGTCGATGGCCCACCGCGCGGCCGACGGCGTCAGGTAGGGCGGGCGGTCCCAGTAGTCGGGCCGGCCCCAGTTGTGCCGCAGGTAGTCGGTGCGGATGAGGAGCCGGTCGCCGGGCTGCCACACGGTCCGCAGCGTCTTCTCGAGGTCTTCGCCGGTCACTTCGTCCAGTTCGCCCTTGTAGGACAGGTCGGCGACGCAGGCGCGGCCGATCAGCGTCTCGAGGGGAACCTCGTCGATGCCTTCGGTGCCGGGGAAGAAGTGCAGCCGGTACTCCATGTGCGTGCCGTTGTGCGGGAACACGTGCAGGTAGGAGAACGTGCGCTTGGTGCCGTACGGGTCGGTCTCCGGCGTCATCGAGCGTTCGCTGACGAACTTCGGGAACCAGTCGGCGGGGTAGGACGGCATTCCGTCGTAGAAGCCGTGGGTGAGGTCGACGAGTCGGGGCACCGGGGTTCTCCTTGCTCAGCAGGTGAAGAGGCAGGTGTTGCGGACGTCGGGATTGTTGATCATGGTGATGACGGTGGTGCCGCCGGGCGGGATCGCGCGCACGCCGCCGCCGGACAGGCCGGCCGGGGTCATGAACGCCGCCCACAGCGCGTACCACTCGGAGCGGGCGCCGGTTTCGGGGTCGATCACGGTCTCCAGGTTCGGCCGCACGATCTCCTGGACGAGCGAGCCGGTCCGCGAACCGGCGTCGAGGGTCTCGCGCCAGGTCCGCGCGTCGACCTCCTGGCCGATGACGACACCTTGGCCGCCGTAGAGCCCGGTCGGCTTGAAGACCAGCTGCTGCTGCCGCTCGACGCACTCTTCGATGCGGCCCGCGTCCGGGCCGGCGCCGGGACGTCCCAGCATCCGGCACCACGGCAGCACGCGGTCGATCACGGCCTGCTCCTCGGCCGAAAAGAGCGTGGCGAACTCCGACAGCATCGCCAGGGTTCCCTTGTTGCCGAACACGTTCGTCGGCGTCCAGACCACCACCTGGCCGGCTTCGTGGGCGCGGAAGACCGGCTCCAGCAGCGCGTCGCAGTCCGGGTGCGCCAGCATTTCCTCGAGGCCGTAGTACCGCAGGATGACGTCGACCGGCGTGCCGTCGAGGTACGGCTTCCCGGCGCGGTACACCAGGTCGCCGATCTCCCCGACGCGGCACTCGACTTCGTTCTCCGCCAGCAGTTCCGCGATGGCCCGGCGCTGGTGGCCGTAGGTCGTCATCCCGCCGGGGCCTTCGACGATCGCGACCACCGGCTCGCCGGCGCCGATCGCCTTGCCCGCGGTGCGCAGCGCCTCGGCGAGGTCGGAGCCCATGTCGAGGAACCCGAGGCCGTGCTCGGCGGCGAACTCGGCGACCGCCGGGACCCGCAGGTACGCCTTGGGCAGCGTCCCCACCATGTCCAGGCCGCCGAGCGCGCTGCCGATGTTGTACTCCAGCAGCTTGAACGCCGTGCCGTCGTAGTAGACGTCGGCGCGGCCGTAGAGCGGCGGCGGTCCCTCGCCGAGCAGCCGGGTCATCAGCGCGGCGTGCCGGTCGTCGATGCCCAGCGCGGTGCGGAACCGCGTGAAGTCGCCGTCGAACAGGCGCCGCGGCAAGGTTCCGACGAGCTCGTAGACCGTGACGAGGTCCCGGCCGAACGCGCGGTACTCCGCCTCGTCGACCACGACCGGCCGCGGCAGCAACCGGGGCCAGGAGAGCCGTTTGGTCTCCGACAGCTCCAGGCTCGCCCGGGCGTGGCGCAACGGGTTCTCCGGTTCCGCGCACGCGGCGAGGTAGGACTCGGTGATCAGATCGGACCGTGCCGACATGGTTACCTTCCAGGGGTTCAGGCGGAGACCGGGACGGGTGTCCCGCGGCGGGCCAGGATCACGCGGTACTGGAGGATGATGACGACGCCGAAGACCAGGTAGATCCCGGCCATGCCCTGCATGCTGACGATCGCGCTCAGGCTGATCAGGATCGAGTTGACGATCTGGCCGAACCGGATGTGCAGGTAGTACGCGGCCAGGTACCGCGGCCGGCCGTCGTCCGGGGCCAGCTCGGCCAGCAGGGCCTGCTGCACCGGCAGGTTCATCAGCTCGCCGGCGGTCAGCACCACGACGGCGACGAGCAGCAGCCACGCGTCGTCGGTGACGGCGAGGACCGCGAACCCGCCCGCGTACAGCGTGATGCCCGAGTAGAGGCGGGCGCGGTCGGGCATCCGCTTCAGGAGCGTGTTGACGACCAGCGCGAACGCGACGACCAGCACGGTGTTGACCGCCTTGAGCACGCCGAGCATCTCCACGCCGGTCACAGCGCCGAACGGGAACACGGGCTGGGTGGGGAAGTCCGTCGCCAGCCGGATCCCGATCGCGGTGCTCAGCTGGCCTTCGAGCGTCAGGATCAGCGTGGCGGCGATGATCAGCCGGCGGAACGTCGAGTCGGCCAGCACCACCCGGTACCCCTGGACGAACTGGGCGACCCCGGTGAGCTTGGTGGCCGGCCGCGGCGTGTCCGGTCTGGTCTCCGCCACCAGCGTGACGGTGATGGTGAGGGCGACCGCCATGCCGATCGCGCCGCCGAGGATCACCGCACCGAAGTGGGTGCTGTACAGGAAGGCACCGAGCAGCGCTCCGGTGCCGAGCGCGAGGTTGATGACCCAGTAGTTGACCGTGTAGACGAACTTGCGCTCGTCCGGCGGCGTCACGTCGATGATCGTCGCGTCGTTGGCGGGCAGTGCGAGGTTCGTCCCGAACTTCACGATGGCGTAGCTGAAGTAGACGGCGAGCGCGCCCCAGCCGGAGTAGTAGGCGACCGCCATCAGCGCGAGGAACCCGGTACCGACGACGTCTCCGACGATGAGCACGGGACGGCGTCCCCAGCGTTCGGACAGGTGCCCGCCGGCGAGCATGCCGACCACCGCGAACGCGGCGAACACCAGGATCAGCGCGCCGGCGACCGCGACGCCGACGTGCGCCGCGAGGTAGATCGCGATGAAGGTGAGGATCATCGCGTCGATCAGCTTGTGCACGAACGCGAGGCCGATCCGGACCCGGACGTTGCGGTGCAGGGCGAAGAAGGCCCTCATCGGACTTCCACTTCGATCAGGGCGCGGACGTGGTCCGCGCGGGCTTGGGCCTCCGCCGCGTTCGCGGAGCCGGTGAGGATGACGAACCCGTGGCGGGTCTTCGAGCTGACCGTCTCCGGCAGGACGTCACCGGGGACGAACGGGAAGCTCAGGGTGTCCACGTAGTCCAGTGCGCGTGCCTCCTCGAGACCCGACACCCTCCGGAGGGTCCCGGTGGGGAAGGCGAAGTAGGCGATGTGCCCGACCGGCCCGCCGGGTTCCGGCAGGGACGCGCGTCCGGCGAGGGCCGCGAACATCGCCCGCTTGACGTCGAACCCGCGCGCGTGCTCGATGATGTCCGGGATCTTGTCCCCGCCCAGCCGCGCCTGTGACTCCACGATCCGCGGGCCGTCCGCGGTGAGGATGACCTCGGTGTGCGCCGGCCCGCACTGGTAGCCGACGGCGTCGAGGAGTTCGACCGCGAGTGCCGCCACCTGCCGTGTCCCGGCCGTCTCCGGCTCGCCGAAGAGGTGGCCGCGCTCGACGAAGTGCGGCAGCGGGCCGAGCAGCTTGCGCGTCACGCCGAGCACGTGGTGCTCCCCGCGCACGGTCATCGTCTCGACGCTGAACTCCGGGCCGCGCAGGTACTCCTCGACGAGCAGGGGCCCGGAGTAGGCCAGTGCGGCGAGTTCGCCGCCCCAGGCGGGGAGCTCGGCGGGATCGGTGAGCAGCCGCGTCCCCCGGCTGGCCGACAGCGCGGCGGGCTTCACCACGACCGGCAGCGTGAAGCCCGCCAGCAGGGGTTCGACGTCCTGCCAGCGGTCCGCGGTGGCGAACCGGACCGTCGAGATGCCCTTGTCGCGCAACAGGGTGCGCAGGGCGAGCTTGTCGTTGAGCAGGAGCACCGAGTGCGGCGAGTTGACGGCCTTGCCGAGCTCGTCGGCAACGTCGTAGGCGAGCTGCATGCTCTCCTCGCTGCCGACGTGCCAGACGTGCTCGGCGCCGGTTTCCCCGACGGCGGCCCGGATCGCGTCGGCGTAGGCGAGGCGGTCGGTGAAGTCCACCAGCCGGAGGCCGTCGGCGAGCGCCTCGACCTCCTTCAGGTACCCGGGGGCGTCCGCGCCGAACAGCCGCGCGGCCTCGGCCGGGTCCCAGATCGCGGTGATCCGGAAGCCCTCCGCGCGCGCTTTGCCGAGGTACGCCTTGTACGGCATGACCATCACGAGGTTCGGCATGTCTTCTCCTGTCCGGGCTCGGCGTGGGTCCAGCCTCGCCGACGCGGCCATCAGCGGGCCATCGGCGACGCATCGGCGCGGGTGCCGACCACGATCTGCTGGGCGGCGGCTTCGGCGATCCGGCCCGCCAGGTAGGCGTCACCGGCCGTCGCCAGGACGTGACCGACCCGGTCTTCGTTCACCCGCAGGGCATCCACCCGCCCCCCGGGCCCGACGGACACGACGGCCTCGCGGACCCCGGGCAGCGCGGCGGCGATGGCCAGGCCGGTCACCTCCGTCACGACGCCGGGATCGGCGGTGAGGTAACGGATCGCCGCGCCGGCCTGCGGCTCGGTGACGACGTCGCCGACGGACTCGCCGAGGTACTGGCGGATCAGCAGCTCCATCGTGGACCACCCGAAGCTGTGGTCCATCAGCTCGGTGATCCGGTCGCCCGCCGGGCGGGGGTTGATCTCGATGAGCTTCGGGCCCGCGCCGGTGTACTTGATTTCGACGTGCGCGATGCCGAGGTCGAAGCCGACGGCCGTCGTCGCGGCCACGGCGGCCGACTCCAGCTCGCGCCGGACCGGGTCCGGCAGCGCCGTCGGGAAGCCGTGCCCGAGCTCGATGAACCGGTTGCGGCCGCCGAGGATCTTGTCGGTCACCCCGAGCACGCGGACGGCCCCCGCCTCGGCCAGGATCTCCACGCTGACCTCGAACCCGACGAGGCATTCTTCGACGAGCACCTCGGGCGAGCGGGCCTGGCCGCGGCGGTTGGTCGCCGCGGACCGGATCGCGGTGAAGGTCGCGGTGACCTCGTCCGGGGTGGTGCAGCGGACGACGTGCGCACCGCTGGTCTCGTCCACGGCTTTGACCACGCACGGCAGCCCGATCTCTTCGGCGGCCCGCAGGGCGTGTTCGACGGTGGTGACGACGCGGAACTCCGGGACGGGCACGCCGCGCTCGGCCCACCGCCGCCGTTGCGCGGCCTTGTCCCGCGCGATCCGGACGGCGGCCGGGTCGGGCCCGGGCAGGCCGAGCTGGCGCGCCGCCTCGGCGGCCTGGATGACCTCGTACTCGGCCACCGAGAGCAGCGCGTCGAGCGGGGTCGCGGCGTCGACCGCCTTCACCGCCTCCAGCAGCGGTTCCAGCTCGTGGGTCGGACAGGTCACGACCTCGTCGACGCACGTTTCGAGCACTTCGGTGCCGCCCGGCGTCGCGTGGTAGCGGTCCAGGCCGCAGCTGAAGAAGGTGACGTGCAGACCCAGCCTGCGCGCCGCCCGCAGGGCGTCGAACCCGGACCCGGACCGGTTCGACTCGACGAACCCGATGCGTCTCATGGCCGTTTCCTCATTCTCCCGGTTTTCGTTGAGGACGCCGAGGCTCATCACCGATGGCCCCCGGCCACGGCGTGCAGCCAGCCGAAGTCGTCGGGCGCCTGGCCGTACTGGACGTCCAGCAGGGCGTTCAGCAAGCGGCGGGTGACCGGGCCCGTGGTGCCGTCGCCGATCGGCCACTCGCCGTCCGGGGTCACCGCGTGCCCGACCGGCGCCACGGCACGCGCCGTGCCGCACGCGAACGTCTCCGTGATGCGTCCCTCCCGGCAGCCGCGTTCCCAGCCGTCGAGGGTGACCGGCTCTTCGGAGACGCTCAGGCCGAGCCGCCCGGCCAGCCGCAGGACCGAGTCCCGGGTGATGCCGGCCAGCAGCGTTCCGCTCAGCGGCGGGGTGACGAGCCGGTCGCCCTCGACGAAGAACAGGTTGGAGCCGCCGACCTCTTCGACGTACCGGCGTTCGCGCGCGTCCAGCCAGACGACCTGGTCGCACCCGTGCGCCACGGCCTCGCGCTGCGCGATGTACGACCCGCCGTAGTTGCCGCCGCACTTGATCGTGCCCGTGCCGCCGTCGGCCGCCCGGACGTATTCGGGTGACGCCCACAGCCGGATCGGCGCCGGCTCGGCCGTGGCGGGCCGGGCGGGGCTGCCGATGACGGCGAACAGGTACTCCTCGGCGGGCCGGTTGGACAGGTGCGTCTCGGCGGCGATCAGGAACGGCCGCAGGTAGAAGCTGTGGCCGCGCGCGCTCGGCACCCAGTCGCCGTCGACGCGGAGCAGCGCCTCCACCGCCGCGACGAAGTCGGCCTCCGCCAGCTCGGGCATGGCCATCCGGCGGGCCGAGCGCGCGAACCGGGCGGCGTGGTCGCGGGGCCGGAAGAGCACACGCTGCCCGGCGGGGCGCCAGAACGCCTTCAGCCCTTCGAAGACGGTCTGTCCGTAGTGGAGCGCCATGGTGGCCGGGTGCAGGGTGAACGCGGCCAGCGGGCCGGTCCGGGCGTCGTGCCAGCCGCGACCGGCGGTCCACCGCGCGGTCACCATGTGGTCGGAGTAGAGCGAGCCGAACCCGGGCGTGCGCAGCAGTTCTTCGCGCTCCTCGGCCGGCATCGGCTCGACGCGCTCGGGCGCGAACTCCAGGGTGGTCATCAGAACTCCTCGCGTTCGAAGCGGGCCAGTGCCCGGTCGGCCAGTGGGCCGGCGAGCCCGGTGTAGCCCGCCGGGTCCAGCAGGCCCGGGGGAACGTCCGCGCCGAGCACGTCGGCCAGGTCCGCCCCGGTGCGCTCGGCTTCGACGGCCGCCTCGGCCAGCAGGCGCTTGGCCACGGCCTTGCCGAGCTTCGGGGCCAGGAAGGCGTTGACGCGTTCGGAGACGATCGCGCCCCGGGTGAGCCGCAGGTTCGCCGCCATCGCCTCGGGTCGCACCCGCAGCGTCTCGGCCAGGCGGACGGCGTTCGCGGCGGCGCCGGCCGTGGTGCGCAGCGCGTCCCGCAGCGGCTGCCACTCCGCGTGCCAGCCGCCCGATGACCGTTCGTCCTCGGCCGACATCGACTGGAAGAGGACGACGGCGAGCGGCGGCAGCTGCCGGGCCGCGGTCGCCACCAGCGTCGCGAACACCGGGTTGTGCTTCTGCGGCATGGCCGAGGACGCTCCGCGGCCCGGCGCCCGCTCTTCGGTGACCTCGCCGATTTCGGTGCGCGACAGCACGAGGACGTCCGCGGCGATCTTGCCGAGCGCGCCCGTGGTGACGAGCAAAGCCGACGCGACGTCGGCGATCGGCGTCCGGATCCCGTGCCACGGCAGTACTTGCCGGGCCAGGCCGAGTTTCCGCGCCACCCGGTCCGGCAGCTCCGGCGCGCCGGGACCGTACTCGTCGTAAGCGGCGAGGGTTCCCGCCGCGCCGCCGATCGACACGGGCAGCCCGGTGCGGGCCCGCCGGATCCGCTCGACGGCGTCGAGCACGAGGTGCAGCCAGGTCGCGGCCTTGAGCCCGAACGTGACCGGCACGGCGTGCTGGGTCAGGGTGCGCCCGGCCATCGGCGTGTCCCGGTGCGCGCGGACGTGCCCGGCCAGGGTCCCGGCGGTGGCGAGCAGATCCCGCTCGACCCGGCCGAGCGTGGCCGTGCACAGGAGCATCAGGGCGGTGTCGAGGATGTCCTGGCTGGTGCTGCCCCGGTGCACGTACTCGGCGGCGGCCGGATCGACCGCGGCGGTGAGCCCGGCGACGAAGGCGACCACGGGGTTCGCGGTCTCGCGGACACCCTCGGCGATGGCTGCGCGGTCCAGGTTTCCGGGGACCGCGGCGGCCCGGATGGCCTTCGCCGCCTCCTCGGGGATCACGCCCAGCTCGGCTTGGGATTCGGCGAGGGCGACCTCGACGGCGAGCATCGCGGTCAGCAGCGCGTGGTCGTCGACGAGCGCGCCGGCGCCGGTCGCGGCCCATGCGGGAGCGAGCAGCTCACTCATGCGGTCCTCCCCAGCTCGTCGCGGTCCACCGCGATCGCCAGGCACGACCGCGCGATGGCGTCCGAGTCGCCGAGGATCACCGAGTTGACGCCCGGCCGGATGCCCGCCGCGGTCACCCAGTGCACCGCCTCGGTCGGTACCCCGAACGCGAACCGCCGCGGGTGGAGCCGGCCCCCCGCGTCCACCACGTGGTACGGCCGCCGGGTGACCGCCAGCCCGCCCGTCTCGAACTCGCCGATGCGGTACGGGCGGCACTCCCCGCGGGCGAGCAGCGTCCGCAGCAGCGGGTCCGTCGTGCGCCGCACGTCGGTGTCCGGAAGGCGCGCCTCGATCAGCGTCTTCGCGCGGACCACGACGTCGGGGCACGCGGCGGACCGCGCGACGAACCGGCCGCCGGTGCCTTCGATCCGCAGGTCCGGGCCGAGCACCTCGAGCACGCCCGCGTCCAGCAGCGCACCGAACTGCTCGACGCGTTCGACGGGTGGCCCGATCGACAGGTACGCGTTGAGCGGCATGTACCACCGCCGCAGGTCGTCGCGGTAGGAGGCGCCGGAGATCCCGCCGTGGTCGACGGCCAGCCGGATCTCGTTGCGCAGATCGCGCAGGACGTCCGTCGCCGCCTTGAGCGGGCCGGTCACGTTGCCCGTGCGCGCCTCGGCCAGCTCGGTGTCCACAGCGGACCGCAGCCACGCGCGGAAGGCCGCCGTCGAGGTGAGATCGGCGGCCGAGTAGGGCACCGCGACGTGGCGCCAGTCCCAGCTCCGGTCGAGACCGAACTCGGCCAGGACGATCCGCTGCGCCCCGGTCTCGCGCACCGCCAGCGGATCGCCGTCGAGCGGCACCTCGGCGGGGCCGGCCGCGGCGAAGGCTTCGGTGAACTCTTCGACGTCGCAGGCGCACCCCCGCTGCCGCACCTGGGCCGCGTGGAAGACCGTGCGCACCTCCTGGTCGATCAGCGGCCAGACATCGCGGCGGAAGTCGGCGCCGTCCCGCAGCCGCCCGATCACCGCCGGTGTGAGGAACCGCGGTTCGTGCCGGCCCGACGCGCCCTTCTCGTTGCGGGCGCGCGCCTGGTACGGGACACCGCGCCGCGATCCGGCGACCAGCCGCGGTTCCCGTCCGGACGGCACGTACGTCAGCGCGCCACCCGGCTCGCGGGTGAACCGGCCGCCGCGCCCGAGCGTGAGCAGGGCCAGGTGGTCGAAGAAGTTCAGGCCCATCCCGCGCAGGAGCACCGGCTCCCCCGCGGGCACGCCGTCCGTCGGCTCGTCGGCCGGGTTGCCCGGCCCGAAGTAGCGCAGGCCGTGGCGCCCGGCGTACCGGCTCAGCTCCGCTTCGGCCGGGCTGAGCTCGTGCGGCTGGTGCCCCAGCGCGAGCACGACGGCGGCCAGGCCGGCGACGATCGTGCCGTCGTCCAGCACGACATCCTGGTGGCCGGCGCGGCCGTCCCGGACGTCGACCGCCCGCGCCTGGTGGGCCACGAACCGCACCTCGGGCGGCGCGGTCCGCGTGATCCGCCGCCGCGTCCAGCGCAGGTAGCTGCCGTAGAACGCCCGTGACGGGTAGTCGTCCGGGCCGAGCGCCTCGGCTTCGGCCCGGACGGCGGCCGGCACGTCCGGGCTGCCGAGCAGCGCGATCGAACGCGCCCACTCGTACAGGCTGGGACCGCGCACGACCGGACCCGCGCAGTCGACCGTCTCGTCGACGAACATGGTCACCTGGCCGGCGACGGTGTTCATCAGCAGCAGGCGGTCCTGCGTGCTGCGCCACACCTGGCCGCCGTCGGCCAGCCGCGGGTCGACGAGGTGCACCACGAGCCGGTGGCCGCGTGGCACGAGCGCGCCGGCGTTGGCGCTCACCCGTTCCGCGACCGACAACCCGCGCGGGCCGAGCCCGATCACCGCGATCTCCGACGTCTCCCCGAACACTGTCTCCCACTCTCGTACTGGTGACTTGGTCAGCGTCTCTGCAGGCTCCGGCCGAGCCCGGCCGCGACGCCGGCGAGCCGGCTCATCAGCCCGGCGAACTGCTCCGGTCGCAGCGCCTGCTTCGCGTCGCACAGCGCCTCTTCCGGCCGGACGTGGACGTCGATCAGCAGCGCGTCCGCCCCGGCCGCGACCGCGGCGAGCGACAGCGGCTCCACCAGCTCCGGCCGTCCGCCCGAGTGGCTCGGGTCCACGATGACCGGCAGGTGGGTGCGCTGCTTCCACAGCGCCACCGCCGTCAGGTCGAGCGTGAACCGCGACGACGGCTCGAACGTGCGGATGCCGCGCTCGCACAGCACCACCTGGTCGTTGCCTTCGAGCAGCAGGTACTCCCCGGCGGCGAGCGTCTCCTCGACGGTGCAGCCGAACCCGCGTTTGAGCACCACCGGCAGGCCGCTCTGGCCCACCGCGCTCAGCAGCGCGAAGTTCTGCATGTTCCGCGCGCCGATCTGGAAGCCGTCCACCACCTCGGCCAGCCGCTTGACGTGTTCCGGGTCGACGACCTCGGTGACGAACGGCAGGCCCGTCTTCGCCCTGGCCTCGGCGAGCAGCTCCAGGCCGGTGAACCCGAGCCCCTGGAACGCATGCGGCGACGTGCGCGGCTTGAAGGCCCCGCCGCGCAGGCCGACGGCGCCGTGTTCGGCGACGAGCTCCGCCGTGGCGAGCATCTGCTCCGACGTCTCGACCGCGCACGGGCCGGCGATCACCGCCACCGAACCGTCGCCGATCGTGGCCGGGCCGAGGGACACCGCGGTGCCGCCCGGGCGGATCTCCCGGCGGCCCAGCCACGCCTCGCCGCCCCGCGGCACGCGCCGGGTCGGCCGCGGCAGGTCCGGCGCCGCGGCGAGCAGCCCGTCACCGTCCGCTCCGGACACCGGCAGGACGTGGCCGGCGCCGAGCCGGTACATCTGCGTCGGCACGCCCGCGGACTCCAGGTGCCGCAGCCAGCCGTCGACCCCGGCGCGGGTCACGGTCTCATCGAACACGAGCAGGAAGTCTTCGTCGGTCACGGCCATCGTCTCTTCTCGAAAGGGTTTCACGCCAGCGCGTCGCTGGTGGCGAGGTTCTTCCCCCGGCGGTCACGGACGTGCACGGCGAGGTCCTTGTACTTGTCCCGGAGGAAGCGCTTGAGCGACTTACCGGTCACACCGAGCGGGAAGTCGTCGTCGCCGGTGGCCACCTCGACGACGGACAGTTCGGGTTTCCCGTTGGCCCGCAGGACTTCGTTGGCCGCGAACAGCACCTTCTCCGCGTCCACGTCCCGGCCGGTCACGACGGCCACGGCCACCTGCTCCCCGTGGTGGCCGCCGGCCACGACGGTGCAGTCCTCGACGCCGGCGACCTCGTTGAGGATGAGCTCCTCCATCAGCACGGAGTACCCGGGCCCGGCGGCCGTGTGCACGACGTCGACCGCCCGGTCGACCTGGTAGAAGTTGCCGTCCTCGTCGCGGTACGCGATGTCGCCGGTCAGCCAGTAGCCGGCGAGCTTGCTGCGGTAGTAGGTGTCCTGGTTCCCCCAGTAGCCCACGGTCATCGACGGCGGCTTGGCGCCGAGGAAGCCGTACTCGCCGGGCTCGGCGAGCGTGCCGTTCTCCCGCACGATCGCGACGTCGGCGAACCCGACCGGCTTGCCGACGCAGCGGTCGTTGCGCTCGGTCGCGAGAGTGCGCGGCTGCATGAGCACGCCCCAGCCGAGCTCGGTGGTGCCGAGCCGGTCGAGGAACGCGGCCGGCGGCAGCTCCGGCGAACGGCGGCCGAGGATGTCCTTCAGGTGCCGCTCGTGGATGGCGTCCGCCATGGACACCCAGATGTTGACCGAGTCGAGTGCGCCCTTCGGCGTCTCGACGGCCGCGAGCTCCGGGTAGGCGTGGCCGAACGCCATCACCATGGTCGGCTTGTGCGTCTCGACGGCGTCGGCGAGTTCGGCGCCGGAGACGTCCCGCCAGACGACCATCGGCTGGCCGCCCAGCACCGCGTAGGCGTTGAACGACACACAGCCCTGGTGCGACTGCGGAAGCGCGTTCAGGATGAGCGCGCCGGGTTCTTCCAGGTAGTTCACCGCACGCCACTTCGGACCGTCCAAAATGGTCTTGTGGGTGTGGATGACGGGCTTCGGCAGGCCGGTGGTGCCGGAGGAGTGCATGAGGCCGACGGGGTCGTCCGGGTGGTGCCGGAAGTGGTCCGCGTCCGGCAGGACGGCCGACGGCGGCCCGGCCTGGCCGGTGTGGACCCACGCGAGGTTCAGGCGGTCGAGGTCCGGGGCGATCCGGTCGAGCCGGTCGGAGTCGGTGTAGAGGCCGACGGCCCCGCTGCGCTCGATCAGGGCGACCGCGCTGTCGCGCTTCGCATTGCTGTTGATGAGCATGGAGATCGCGCCGATCCGCGCGAGCGCCGAAAGGTGCAGGAAGTACTGAAGGGAGTCGGGTGGGAAGACGGCGACCCGGTCGTGCGGCCGGACACCCCGTTCGAGGTACCAGACCGACCAGCTCTGCACGAGGTGGTCGAGGTCGCGGAGGCTGAACCAGTGCTTCGTTTCCCCGTCGGTGTAGGGGATCGGCGTGAGCGAGTGGATGAAGGGCTCGTCCGGACGGGGGTTGAGCTCGAGCATGGCGGGCAGCAGGTTGCCCCCGCCGATGCTCGGGTCGGCGAGAACCTGTGCCCGCAGTTCCGGGCTCAGTACCGTCTTGTGCGTGAACTCCATGGCATCACTTTCTGCTGCGGGACCGCGGCTTTCGACTCCACGACCGAGGGTGCCGGATGCGTCCATCGGCGACGCATCAGTGCTGCATCGGCGGCGACGGCGTTGCGGGGCAACGGATATCGGAGTCGCACAGCGAGTTCGCCCGGTCACCGGCAGGCAAAAGAAAACCGTCCGGAGCCGGTCGGCTACGGACGGATCGGGGTGGCCCGGGCGGTTCAGCCGACGCTGCGCTCCAGCTCGCCGACCGGAGCCAGCGTCGTCCGGCCGAACGTGGTCAGCAGCCCGTCGCCCAGGTCCGGTTCATCCACCTTCGTCCGCGCGTGCTCCTGGACCAGGTCGTGGAAGTGGTACCGCCCCGCGGCCCGCTGGCGCAGCAGGTGAGCGTCGAACAGCGCCTCCAGCGACCGCTCCGCCTCCGGCACCGGCCGGCCCACCAGCCGCGCCGCGTCGGCGGCGTCGAACTCCTCGCCCGGGCCCGTGGTCGCGCCCAGGACCCGGAACAGCCGGCGCTGCCCGGCCGGCAGCCTCCCGTAGGAGACCTCGAGCCGCGACGCCACGCTGCGGTCCTCCAGGCTCAGCTCGGCGAGGCGCGTGACGCGGTCGCGCAGCCGGAACACCAGATCGTCGAGGGACCACGCCGGCCGGTTGTGGAACCGGCACGCCGCGATCGCGACCGCCAGGGGCAGGTACCCGCAGAGCGCCACCACCTCCGCGACCGCGTCCGCCCGGCCCGCCGTGCGGTCCGCGCCGGCGATCCGGGTGAACAGCGCCGCCGCGTCGGGCGCACCGAACACGTCCAGCGAACGGGCCGTCACGCCGTCGAGGCCGGCCAGCCGGCGGCGGCTGGTGACGATCACCTGCGCCTTTCCCGTGCCGGGCAGCAACGGACGGACCTGCCGGGCGTCGAGGGCGTTGTCCAGCACCACGAGGACCCGCCGCTCGGCGAGCTCCGCGCGCCAGCGCGCCGCGCGCTGGCCGCAGCCGTGGGGGATCCGGTCCGGCGCGAGCCCGAAGTCCAGCAGCAGCCGCTCCAGCGCCGCGTCCGGTTCGAGCGGCTCCCGGCCGGCCGTGTGCCCGTGCAGGTCGAGGTAGAGGTGCCCCTCCGGAAACCGGTGCGCCAGCTGGTGGCCGAGCCGGACGGCCAGTGTCGTCTTGCCGACGCCGGGCATGCCGTCGATGGCCAGGATGCTCAGCGCGGTTCCCGCCGACCGGCTCACCGACAGGGCCCGCAGCTCCGCGGCGCGGCCGGTGAAGTGCGCGGTGTCGTACGGCAGGAACGACCGGCCCGGGGCGGGCTCCGGCCGCCGCTTCGGCAGGTCGTCGTGCAGGATCCGCTCGTACAGCTCGCGGATGCTCGCGCCCGGGTCGACGCCCAGCTCGTCCCGCAGCATCCGGCGGCCCTGTTCGTACGCGTTGAGCGCGTCGGCCGTCCGCCCGCACCGGTGCAGGGCCAGCATCAGCAGCTTGCGGGACTCCTCCCGCAGCGGGTGCCCCGAGACGAGCTCGCCCAGCTGCGGCACGAGCGCCGACGCCTCTCCGCCGTCCAGGCGCAGCGCGGCAAGCCGTTCGGTCGCGGTCAGCCGGTTCTCCTCGAACCGCGCGGCGGCGATCTCGAACACGGGGTTGTCCAGCCCCGACAGGGCGGGCCCGTTCCAGAGCGCGAGCGCCGCTTCCAAGAGCTCGACGGCCGCGGCGGCCCGCCCGGGGGCGGCCGCCGCGGAGGCCG
>NZ_JBEZYB010000053.1:0-55138 GCF_040638285.1 Amycolatopsis sp. NPDC026612 | reverse complement strand
CGGCCGCGGCCCCCCCGCCTGCCAGACCCCCCCCGTTAACTTCAACGTGAAAGTGACGGGCGCTGAGCGGCACTTTCACGTGAAAGTGCCGCTCAGCGTTCGGAGTGCAGGACGCCGCCGGTGGCCCAGTGGTCGGCGCCGATCTCGACGAGCGTCACCTGCACGCCTTCGGGCTTGCCGCCGCAGGTGCGGATGAACGCGTCGGTCAGCTCGCGGACCAGTGCACTCTTCTGGGCCGGCGTACGGCCGGGGAACATGGCAACGCTGATCATCGGCACGGCGGGGCTCCTGCACGTAGGGGACGCCCGGAAGCTAGCACCACGCCGGAACAGCCGCCGCGTACTGGGGTACGAGCCGCGCGCCGAGCGACGCCTTCATCTCGGCCATCTTCTTCCCGAACACCACCGACGGCCGCCCGGTCGAGACGGCCCAGCGCACCGCTTCGCCGTAGATGTGGAAGTACAGGTTGGGCCGGCCGCCGTCCTCCGGCCGCAGCGCGCCCCAATGCCGCGCGATCGGGAGCGTCGGGTGGTCGAGCAGGGTCGCCAAGGCGAGCAGCCGGCCGGTGCGGGTGTCGTGGTACTCGACCACCCGGACGTCGGGCTGGCGCAGCAGCGCCGTCAGGTACCCGGTGAAGTACGGCAGCGGCACGATCGGCACGTCGTGGTGCTTGTGTTCGTTGTACCGGAGCACCTCCGCGACGGCGACCGGGTCGGCCTCCTTCCCCGGCACGCACCGCACCTCGATCGACGGATCGGCGTCGAAGGTGCGGAAGATCTTGCGCAGGTTCTGCTTCCGCTTCCGGGCCAGTGAGTTCATCCAGTCGTCGCGGGAGCCGAACGCCGAGACGTCGAGCACGGCGATGTCCTCGGTCCGCCGCACCAGCCGGAACCGGCCGGAGACCGCGGCCCGGCCCGCCTCCCCGACCTGCCGGAGCAGCAGCCCGCCGAACCCGGGCCCGAGTTCGGCCCGCATCGCCGGGACGTACGTGTCGAGCAGGCGCCGCACCCCGCCGTCCGCCTCGTCCTCCGCGAACCACCAGCCGGGTTGTGAGTTCGAGCCGGGGGCCCGGACGTCGAGACCGCCGACACGGCCCCGGCCCGGGCCGGTGAACCGGTACCGCCGGGTGCGGCCGGTGACCCACGCGGCGCTGACCACCCCGCACGGCCGGTCGCCGTCCCGGAACACGGTGATCGGCTGCGGGGTCCGCGCGGCCCAGGCCTGCGTGGCGAGCACTTCCCAGCTCCAGTCCGCCCGGAGCCCGGCCTGCTCGCGCAGCGCCGTCCAGTACCCGGGTTCCGCGTCGTACCGGGGATCGAGGACGTCGATCATCGGCCCAGCACCGGCCGCGGCACGGCCACGGAGAACAGGCTCCGCGTGCCGAAGCCCAGCGCGGCCTTCTCCGGCAGCATCGCCCGGCCCGCGGTCAGTTCCGGCCGCCGCGCGGCGATCATGTGCGCCACGCACCGTGCGTAACAGTCGACATGGAGACCCTTCCGGCCGCCGGCCGCGCTCGGCAGCGCCGCCCAGTGGTGGACGGCGCACCCGCTCTCGTGGTCGATCATCGTGTTGAAGCCGAGCAGCCGCCCGGCGCCGTCGCGGTAGGTGCGGGTCAGCACGTCCGGCCGGCGGACGAGGGCGTCGAGGTAGCCGGGCGCGATCGGGCTGCGGGTGTCCAGGTGCAGCCCGCCGACGCGCGACCGCTGCCCGCCGGCCCACGCGCGTTCGTCCTGCCGCGCGCGGTGGGCGTTGAGCAGCACCGCCAGCTCGTGCGGGTCGAGGTCGGTGCGCCCGAACGCCGCTTCGGTGGCGACGTCGGCGTGCAGGTACCGCCGGACCTCCGGCGCCAGCGACGACTCCCATTCCGCGGGCGTCGCATACGTGTTGCGCAGCACGGCGGCCGGATCGATCTCGCGGGCCACCCGGCCGCGGCCGTCCAGCGCGGGCACCAGCTCCGGGTTCATCGCCCGGTAGACCACCCCGAGCAGGCCGGCACCGAGGTACCGCCGCAGCGCCCGCTCGAACTGGCGGATCGCCGCCCGCCGCTCGGCCGCGCCGACGCCCTCGTCGAACACGCACGCCGGATAGCCGCTCAGCAACGGGAGGTAGACCTCGGCCCACCGCGGGCGGAACCGGCCGCCGGAGATCGGGGCGAAGCCCGGGGAGCGCCAGCCGCGGCACACCATCACCGACAGCGCGCCCACGACCCGGGCGCCCCGCCGGACGACCGCGAGCACCGGCGGGTTCTTCGCCAGCCACGCCTCGCGGCGCACCAGTTCGTAGTCCCACACGGGCAGCAGGGACCGGTTGCGGAACTCGGTCCAGCCGTCGGGCGGCGGGTCGGTCCGGGGATCGTGGACGTCCACCGCGGGCGTCGTCACGGCGGGAGCGGTCATCGGCCCAGCACCGGCCTCGGCGCCGCGGCCGCGTAGAGCTTGCGCGGCAGGAAACCCAGCTCCTCCTTGAGGTCGTTCATCCCGCGGCCCGCCGACAGCTCCTTCGCCCCGCGCTGCGCCATGAACCGCACCGCCCGGACGTAGGAATCGAAGTACAGGCCCGAACCCCGGCCGCGCTCGTCCAGCGGCAGCGCCGCCCAGTGCTGCAGGCAGGGGCTGTCCGGGTGGTCGAGCAGGGTGTTCACCGCGAGCAGCCGGCCGCTGGGGTCGGCGTAGGTGAGCGTGTGCACGTCCGGCCGCCGGACGAACCGGTGCAGGAAGCCGGCCGACGGGATCGTGCGCGTGTCCAGCGGCAGCTTCCCGTAGCGCTCCCGGTGCGCCTTGACCAAGGCGGCGACCTCGGCACCGTCGACGTCGTCGCGGCCGGGTCCCCCGCGCACCACCAGCTCCGGGTCCTCGGCGATCCGGCGGCGGCGCCGCCGGAGATTGGACCGCCGGGGGCCGGCCAGCGTCCTGAGCCAGTCCTCTTCGGACTCGAACCGGTTCTCCAGCACGGCCGTGGGTTGCGCGGGCCGGACCAGGCGGCCCAGGCCCGCGGCGTGCTGCGCGAACTCCTCGTCGATCGCCCGGTAGAGCACGCCGAGCAGGCCGGCGCCGAGGTGGCGCCGCAGCGCCCGTTCGAACGCGCGCACCAGCGCGGCCCGGTCGCCTGCCGGGAAACCCGGCGCGAACACGATGCCCGGGTAGCCGCTCAGCCACGGCTGGTACACCTCGGCCCAGAACGGCCGCACCGACCACCGTCCCGGCGCGGGCGCGAACCGCGGGGCCAGCCGCGGGCGGCAGATCAGCACGGACAGCCCGGCCACGAGCTCTCCGCCGTCCGTCGCGACGACCAGTTGCTGCGGGTTGCGCGCGCCCCACGCCTCGAGGCCCATCAGCTCGTAGTCCCACACCGGGTGCAGCCGGGCGGTCCGGGCGAACTCGGCCCAGCCCGCGGGGGCCGGGTCGGTGCGGGGATCGTGGAACTCGAACCTCATGTGAGGACGACCGGGGTGCCGTGGCGCGGGCACGGGGCGATCTCGCCGCGCACCCCGCCGGCCGGCAGGACGTCGACGAACCGCGGGGAATCCTGGCGCAGCAGGGTGAACGCGAGCCCACCGGACGTGGACCGCGCGTGGACGTGCGGCCAGTCGAGGTGCCACCGGCCGCAGTTCCCCAGCGCGCCGAGGTACCCGAGCACCGGGTCGTGCAGCACGCCGTAGGGACCGCTGTCCAGCGAGTCGAGTTCGCGGTGCGGCACGACATCGACGCGGTCGGCCTCGGGGAACGCGGTGATGGCCTTGTCGTCACCGACGACGAGCACGCGGTGGCCCCGGTTCAGCACGGACGTCAGCTCGCGAAGCACCGACGCGCTCGGCTCGTCCGGGTTCACGACACAGCCGCGGACCCCTTTCGGCAGGTCGGACGGTGGCCGCAGATCGGGCGGTCCGAACAGGACGACCAGGCTCCCGCGCCCGGGAGCCCGCGCCGTCCGCAGCACCCGCCCGAGCCCGCGCGCCGGATCGGGCCGCGCCGCGCCGCCGGCGAGCGGGACGAGGTCGACGAGTCTGTGCACGGCTTCCGCCAGGGGTGCCGCACCGCCGTTCGTCCCGGTGCGACCGGGCACGACGACCGGGTCCTCCCGGCCGTCGAGCGCCCAGCGCTCGCGGTAGAACGGCACCGTCGCGAACGCCGACCGCACCGCACGCAGATAGGCGGCACGCCACACCAAGAAGACCCCCGGGTTCCCCATGGCGCAGGAGTCTGCGCCCCGGGACGGGGTTTGGGAAGCGCCTTCACAGAAGAACAGACCGAACGCCCCAAGGTCCCGACTTTCTCCCTGGGCTGAAAGAGGGAATTCCGACCCGGGCAGTGCCCAAGTCGAAGCTTTTCTGCTTATAACTCGCAGGCCGCACAGACAGGCAAGCCGCCTTACCGGATCCGCTGGGGGATTCATGAGCAGTAATACCACGTTCGGTGACCGCATGACCACAAGATCAGGCCGCCGGGCCAGGCACCGTCCATGACCAGCACTTTCCCCGGCCCGGCCCAAAGTGGACTCAGCGTAGTCATCCCGTGCTTCAACGAAGCCGATAATGTCGAACCGTCCTATCGGGAAATAACCAACGAACTAGGTCACTACTCACTCGAAATGTTTTACGTCGACGACGGGAGCAGTGACGGGACACTCGAAGTGATCCGGTCGCTCGCCGCCACCGACCCGCGCGTGCGTTACCTGTCCTTTTCGCGCAATTTCGGGTTCGAGGCCGCCTTCTCCGCCGGTTACCGGTACGCGACGAAGCCGTGGATCCTGCACGTCGACGCCGATCAGCAGTTCCCCGCCGCCGAGGCGGAAAAGCTCATCGAGGCCGCCGGGCAGGGCAACGACGCGGTCTTCGGCGTCCGCACCAACCGCCAGGACCCCCGGCTGCGGCGCTGGGGCACCGCCGCGTTCCACTTCCTCGGCCGCCGCGTGCTGCGCATCGAGATCCCGCCGGGGGCCACGGCGTTCCGGCTGGTCCGCGCCGAACTGGCCCGCAAGATCGTCGACCTGCGGCTCGGCACGCCCTACTTCCTGGCCACGGTCCCCCGGCTGACCAGCCGGTACACCTGCGTGCAGGTGGCGCACCGGGCCCGGGAGCGCGGCGAGTCGAAGGTGGGCTTCGGCTTCCTGGCTTCGCACGCCATCGAGCTGTTCGTCGGGTTCACCAGAAGACTGACGACGGCGGCGTCCGCGACGGCCCTGTTCGCCGCCGGGCTCGGGGTACTGGCCGCCGGCGCGGCGACCTTCGGGCTGCTCGGGGCGAGCGCCTCCGCCGCACTCCTGTTCGCGCTGCTCAGCGTGGTCCTGGTCGTCCTTTCGCTGACCGTCCGCTACCTCGTCGTGGTCGGCGCCGGGCAGCCGCGGCCCCGGCAGTTCTACGTCCGGGAAGCGAACGTCCTCGTCGACGCGGCCGACCGGCTCTTCACCCCGGAGGACCCGGCGGGTCCCCGGCTCATCGATGTGCACCTGGGGAAAGGCGTTACGGCGTGACGAGTTCGAAGAAGGGATCCGGAAGAACCCTGGTGATCCTGGGGGGCGCGGACGGTTCGGTCAGCACCTACGAGCGAGCGCGGGAACTGGGGTTCCGCACGCTCTGCGTCGACGTCCGGCCCGGTGCGCCGGCGGTGGCGTACGCGGACGAGTACCTGCAGGTCAGCGTGCGCGCGCCGGAGCAGATCGCGGCCGCGCTCGACGGCCGGCGCGACCTCGCCGGCGTGCTGTGCCCGGCCAGCGACGTCGGGCTGCCCGCCCTGGCGTGGCTGACCCGGCACTGGGGCATGCCGGACCCGCTGCCCGCCGCCGCGGTCGCGGCGTCGACCGACAAGCCGGTGTTCCGCGCCCTCTGCGACCGCCTCGGGCTGCCCGGCTACCGCAGTGTAGGCGGGCAGCCCGGGCCGGAACTGGTCCACGCGGCCCAGCAGCTGCGGTTCCCGGCCCTGGTCAAGCCGGTCGACTCGTCCGGCAGCCGCGGTGTGGTCTCCTGCCCCGGCCCGGGCCGGTTGACCACGGCGTTCACCGAGTCGCTCGCGTTCTCGCCGTCCGGCCGGCTGGTCGTGGAGGAACACCTCGACGGCTCCCACTTCACCATCGAGGCGCTGGTCGTCGACGGCCGGGTCGTCTTCCACGCCGTCACCGAACGAACGCTCACGCCGCCGCCGTTCTTCGTGACGTCGTCCCACCTGCTGCCCGGCGAGCTGCCGGCGGATGCCGAACTCCGGCTGATCGACGCCCTCGACCTGATCTGCACCGAACTCGGCTACCGGAGCGGACCGCTCTCGCTGGACGCCGTGCTCGGCCGGGACGGGCAGCTGTACCTCATCGAGATGGGTGCCCGCATGGGCGGGAACGGGCTGGCGGAAGCGATCGCGCAGTGCCACGGCGCCGACCTGATCGCCGCGGGGATCGCCACCGCGACCGGCGGCGAGGTGCGGCTGGACCTGCACCAGCCGCAGCCGACGCTGGTGCACGTCCTCGCGTCCGACCGCGGCGGGCACCTGTCCAGAGTGGACGGCGTCGAGGACGTCCTCGCGATGCCCGAACTGGCCGGGCTGCACCTGTTCGCCGACGAGGGTTCCTACGTCCGGCCGTACGACCAGGCGGGGCACAAGCTGGGTTACGCCGTGCTCACCGCCGGCTCGGTCCCCGAGCTGCTCGCGGCGGAGAACGCCCTGCGCGGCAAGCTGAAGTTCCTGCTCCGCGAACAGGACATGGCGGTACCCCTGCCGTGACGGGCTCCCCGGTCACCGCCGCGCCGCCGGGCACAGCGCCGCCGCGGACGGCGGTGGTGCTGCGGCTGCTCGCGGGCCGGGGCGCGTTCCGGCTGTCGGTCCAGCTGATGGGGCTGGTCCTGATCGCCGCGTGGGGCGCCCGCGACTACGGGCGGTTCGCGAACGCGCTCGGCCTGGTGACCTGGCTGAACTTCGTGCCGGGCGCGGCGGAGAAGTCGGCGCTCAAGGCCCTCCCCCGGCTGCGGCTGACCCGGGACGCGGTCGCCGGGCTCGCGGTCCGGTTCGCCGCGGTGCCGGTGCTGGTGGTACTGGTCGCCATGGCGGGCGCGCTCGTGGCGGCGCCGCGGTCGGACGCGGCGCTGTACCTGACCGCGGCGGCGTGGTCGATCTCCGGCGGCCTGCTGATGACCGTGTCCGGCCTGCACCGCGTGCGCGGTAAGTCCACATTGGACGCGCTGGCCTTCACCGCGGGCTCGGTCGTGGTCGGCGTCGTGACCTGCGTGACGTGGGTGGTGCGGTGGCCGCCCGGGGTGCACCTGGCGATGCTGCTCGGCGGGCTGCTGGTGATCCTCGGCGCGTCGGCCGCACTGCTGCCGCGGCCGTGGCTGCGCGGTGGCGGGCTGCCGGGGCACCGGCTCCTGCCCGCGTTCGGGCGCAGCACGGTCCTGCTCGGCCTGACCGAGGTGCTCGACGTGCTCTCGACGTCGGTGGTGTTCGGCGTGCTCGCGCTGGCCGGGCGGACCACCGAAAGCGGCCCGTTCTACCTGGCGCTGCTGGTGTCGAGCGCGTTCTGCTCGCTGCTGTTCTACCAGCTGAGACTGCACCAGCCGACGGCGTCGTGGCGGATGCGCGGTACCGGCGCGGCGGCCGGCCGGGCCCGGGCGGGCGGCCTGCTGAAGCTGGTCGAACGCGGCGGGATCGCGTTCGCCGTGCTGCTGGCGGCCGGTCTCGCGCTGCCGTCGACGCGGGTCCTGCTCACGACCGGGGACAGCTACGTCGTGCTCGGGGTGCTCGTGCTCGTCGAGACGGCGTTGTACGCGACCGGGCTCTACGCGAGCTTCCTCATCGAAAACACCACCAGCAAGGTGCTGACGCTGACGTCGGGCGCCGCCGTCGTTTCGCTGGCCGCGACCGCCGTCGCCGCGGCCCTGCTCGTCCCCCCGCTCGGTCCGGTGGGCGGGTTCGCCGCGCTCGTCTTCGCGCTCGCGGTCAAGGCCGCCGTCCTGCGGCGCCTGATCCGCCGTCACTGATGTCTGCACACTGGGAGAAGGAAGTCATGTACGTACTGGGCATCAGCAGGGTCCACGACTCGGCCGCGGCGCTCGTGCGCGACGGCGAGATCATCGCCTTCGCCGAAGAAGAACGCTTCACGCGCGTCAAGCACGACGGCGGCTTCCCCGCCGAGGCCATCAAGTTCTGCCTCGACCGCGGCGGGATCACCCTGGCCGACGTCGACCACGTCGCCTACTACTGGCAGCGCTGGAAGGAAGGGATCCACGCGGCCAAGGTGTTCGCGCGGTACTTCCCGGGCACCCTGGACGTCTTCCGCAACGCCAACGGCGACGAGGGCGGCCGGTCCGCGGGGATGGTGGACACGTTCAAGACCGGCGGCGGCTCGGGCAGCGACGACTACCACGTCGGCGGCGCGGTCCTCGCGCACCTCAAGCGGTCCTACACCCTCGCGCAGGACGTCAAGGACGCCGCGGGGTGGACCGGCCCCACGAAGTTCAAGACGCACCTCGTCGACCACCACCGCGCGCACGCGGCCAGCGGCTACTTCATCTCGCCGTGGGACGAGTCGGCCGTGCTCACCTTCGACGGCATCGGCAGCGACGGCACGGCCACCTACCTCGCGCACGGCCGCGGCAACCGGATCGCCGACCTGCGGCGGATCAAGTTCCCGCACTCCCTGGGCGCGATGTACGCCGGCGTCACCGGGTACCTCGGCTTCTACCCGACCCGCGACGAGGGCAAGATCATGGGCCTCGCGCCGCTGGGCGAGGACACCTACGTCGACGCGTTCAAGCAGCTGATCCACCTCGACGAGGACGGCGGCTTCGAACTGGACCTCAGCTGGTTCGGCCACCACCGCACCGGCAAGCACGTGCTGGCGAAGAAGTTCACCGACACCTTCGGCCCGGCGCGGCCGAAAACCCGCGTCACGGCGGAGAACCCGGTGCCGCAGCACTACTGCGACATCGCCTACGCCCTCCAGGTGACGCTGGAGGAAGCCGGCCTGCACCTCGCGCGGTGGCTCCAGCGCGAGACCGGCTCGAAGCGGCTCTGCGTCGCCGGCGGGGTCGCGCTGAACAGCGTCATGAACGGCCGGATCCTGCTGGAGACGCCGTTCGAAGACTTCTTCGCCCAGCCCGCGGCGGCCGACGACGGCTGCGCACTCGGCGCCGCACTGGAGGTGTCGGTCGGCAAGTACGGCAAGCCGCGCCCGCGGGACGGCTACACCTACACCGGCCCGGACTACACCGAAGCCGAGATGGAAGTGGCGTTGCAGGACGCCGGAGTCCAGTACACCCGCGTCGCCGACATCGCCGCGCACACGGCCGCGAAGGTGGCAGAAGGGCGGATCGTCGGCTGGGTGCAGGGGCGGATGGAGTGCGGGCCACGCGCTCTGGGGAACCGGTCGCTCATCGCCGACCCGCGGGACCCGGAGTCGAAGACCCGGATGAACGAGAAGGTCAAGCACCGCGAGGCGTTCCGCCCGTTCGCGCCCTCGTGCCTGGTGGAGCGGGCGGGCGAGTACTTCGTCAGCGACTACCCGTCGCCGGTGATGCTGCTGGTGTTCGACGTGCTGCCGGACAAGCGGGCCGAGGTCCCGGCGATCACCCACGTCGACGGCACCGCGCGCGTGCAGACGGTCAGCCGGGAGGACAATCCGCTGTACTGGCGGATGATCAGCGAGTTCGAGCGGCTCACCGGCGTCCCGATGGTGGTCAACACGTCGTTCAACGACAACAACGAGCCGATCGTCGCCAGCCCGCAGGACGCCATCGCCTGCTACCTGAAGACCGACGTCGACGCGCTGGCCCTCGGCCCGTTCTGGGTCGAGAAGCCGCGGCTGGAGGAAGAGTGACGGTCCTGGATTCACCCGGTTTGGTCGCCGCGCTGTACCGGCGGCGGCAGTGGCTGTGGCTGGTGGCCGCCGTCCCCGCGGTGGTCACCGCGCTGCTGATCATGGTGGTGCTGCCGCCGGACCAGACGCTGGACAACATCGGCGACTGGGCGTTCAAGCTGTGCCCGTTCGTCTTCGCGGTGCTCACCGTGTCGCTGTTCCCCCGCGGGCGGTTCGGGCCGGCCCTGATCGTGTTCGCGGTGTTCGTCTACATGTCCTACTTGGACACCGAGCTGGTGATGCGGGTCCAGCAGTTCGCCCGTGAAGCGCCCACGAACGACGACGCGTTCCAGCCGGTGTACCAGTTCGAGCTGTTCGTGACGACGTTCATCGTGCTGTTCGCGCTGCTGGCCTACCGCCTCGGCGGCGGCCGCACGGCGAACGTGCTCAAGACCGGCATCGCGGCGATCCTGGTGGTGATCTCCGGGGTGAACGACCTGACGTTCTGGGCGCTCAACGACGTCTGGGCCGCGGGCACGAAGCCGGTCGAGCTGAAGTGGGCGTCGCACATGATCGTGTTCCTCGGCGGGCCGCCGAGCGTGCCGGCCGCGGTCGCGTTCATGGCCGTGCACCTGGTGCTGGCCGCGGTCGTGGTCGCGCTGCCGGTGGGGCGGTGGGTGTCGGTCAGAGTCCGCGGTTCGCAGCCTGCAGCTTCGTGACGGCGGCCGCGTCGCCCTCGAAGTCCAGGGTGACGGCGTCGCGGCCGAACACGAACAGCAGGAGGTCGACGGGGGCGCCGACAACGGTGACCGGATCCGGCCCGGTCTTCACGGCGGCCTCGCGGCCGTCGGGCGTCTTGAGCGTCACGCCGACGGGCGCCTTGCGAAGGTTGAGCTTGGCGGCCTGTTTCGCCGAGCGCCAGGCGGCGGCGTCCCGCGTCGGGTCGGCGGGCCGCGGCGTCCAGTCCGGCTGCGCGCGCCGGACGTCTTCGTGGTGGACGAGGAATTCGGCGGTGTTGGTCAGCTCGTCGAGCGGGCCGATGGCGGTGGGCCAGAACTTCGACGGTCCCCGGCGCACCTGGTCGACCAGGCTCACCCACGGTTTCGCCGCGTACCGGTCCTGGACCTTCTGCGTGTACCCGGCGAGCGCGGGCACGAGGATCCCCGGCGCGGCGTCCGGCCGGTGCTCGCGCACGACGAGGTGCGCGGCGAGGTCCCGCGTGGTCCAGCCGTCGCACAACGTCGGTGCGTCCGGTCCGAGGTCTTCGAAGAGCGCACTCAGCGCCCGGCGTTCGTCAGCAGCGACACCCATGGCGTCGACGCTACCCGTCGGTAGCCGCGCTGGCGACGGGATGTGAGCTAGTGGTGGAACGCCGTCGCCTTCGCCGGGTCCTTCGGACGGCCGCCGAGCTGCGCCAGCTCCGGCAGCACCCGGGCCAGGTCGGCCAGCAGCAGGTCCGCCAGGTCGTGGGTGAAGCCGTTGCGGACCACGATCCGCAGCACCGCCAGGCCGTCCGGTTCTCCGGGAATGTGTACGCCGGGACCAGCCAGCCCCGCTCACGCAGCCGGCGGGACACGTCGAAGACGTCGAAGCCGACGTCCGCGCGGGTCGTGAACGCGAAGACCGGCAGCTGGTCGCCGCTGGTCAGCAACGAGAACGGGCCGAGGGCGGCGATCCCGGAAGACAGGTGCACGGCGACGTCGCGCGAGGCCTGCTGCACCGCGCGGAAGCCTTCGCGGCCGAGCCGCACGAACGTGTAGTACTGGGCCGCGACCTCGGCGCCCGGGCGGGAGAAGTTCAACGCGAACGTCGGCATGTCCCCGCCGAGGTAGTTGACGTTGAACACCAGCTCGGCCGGCAGCGCGGCCTTGTCGCGCCAGATCACCCAGCCGACGCCCGGGTACACGAGCCCGTACTTGTGGCCGGAGGTGTTGATCGACGCCACGCGCGCCAGCCGGAAGTCCCACACCAGGTCCGGGTCGAGGAACGGCGCGATCATCGCGCCCGAAGCGCCGTCGACGTGCACCGGGACGTCCCAGCCGGTGCGTTCTTCCAGCGCGTCCAGCGCTGCGGCGATCTCCGCGACCGGCTCGTAGCTGCCGTCGAAGGTGGAGCCGAGGATCGCGACGACGCCGATGGTGTTCTCGTCGCAGCGCGCCACCGCTTCGTCGGCGGTGAGGTGGAAGCGGTCGCCGTCCATCGGCACCAGCCGCGGCTCGACCTCCCAGTACTCGCAGAACTTCTCCCAGCACACCTGGACGTTGGCGCCCATCACCAGGTTGGGTTTCCCGCCGCGGCCGAGGCGGGCCCAGCGCCGCTTCAACGCCATTCCGGCGAGCATGCAGGCTTCGGACGAACCGGTCGTCGAGCAGCCCATGATGTCCGCGGGATCCGGCGCGTGCCACAGGTCGGCGAGGATGTTGACGCAGCGCCGCTCCAGCTCGGCCGTCTGCGGGTACTCGTCCTTGTCGATCATGTTCTTGTCGACGCACTCGGCCATCAGCTCGCGGGCCTGCGGCTCCATCCACGTCGTGACGAACGTGGCGAGGTTGAGCCGCGCGTTGCCGTCCAGCATCAGCTCGTCGCGCACGAGCTGCAGCGCGGTGTCCGGCGGCAGTGAGTCCTCGCGCAGCTTGTCGTGCGGCATGACGAACCCGGCCGCGAGCGCCGGGTTCGCCCCGGCGTAGAGCGGGTTCGTCCCGGCTGTGCGGTTCGGGCGGCCGGTTTTCCCCTGATGCAAGACCATGCCACCGAACGTACTGAGCCGGGCAACACGAAAGGGGCCGCTCCGTCCGGAACGACCCCTTTGGCGAGAAAAATCAAGCCTGCTGGGCCTGCCACATCCAGTGCGCCTCTTCCAGCGCCCGGGTGATCTCGATCAGCAGGTCCTGCGTGACGAGGTCGCTCTTGTCGGTCTCGTCGATGCGCTGGCGCAGCCGCTCGATGAGCGACGCGAGGATGTCGACGATCGCGGCGACCGTGGACTCGACCGACTGCCAGTTGTCCGGGTACTCGGGCACGCCCGAGCTCTCGACGACGGTCTTCGCCTTGCCGTTCGGCGAGATGCCGATGGCGTTGGCGCGCTCGGCGACCTCGTCGACGTACTGGCGCGCGGTGTTCACGAGCTCGTCGAGCTGCAGGTGTGCACTGCGGAAGTTCGACCCGACGACGTTCCAGTGCGCCTGCTTGGCGATGAGGGACAGGTCGACCAGGTCGACCAGCGTCGCCTGGAGGGCGTTGCCGGTGATCTCCTTGTCGGCCTCGGAAAGCGGGCTCTTGATCGGAGACTTGCTCATCTGGCGGAATCCTTTCCTCGTACTGGTGCGGACGGAGGGAGGCGGGTCAGACGGTGGCGGACAGCGCGACCTCGATGTTGCCGCGGGTCGCGTTGGAGTAGGGGCACACCTGGTGCGCCTGCTCGACCAGCTGGTCGGCCTGGGCCTGCTCGAGGCCCGGCAGCGAGACGTTCAGCGCGACCCCGAGGCCGAACCCGGCCTCCTGCTTGAGCACGCTGACCTCCGCGGTCACCGTCGAGCCGTTCAACGTCACCTTCGCCTGGCGGGCGACCAGCTGCAGGGCGCTGTGGAAGCAAGCCGAGTAACCGGCGGCGAACAGCTGCTCGGGGTTGGTCTTGTCCCCACCGGGGCCACCCATCTCCTTCGGGATGGCCAGCGACTCGTCGATGACGCCGTCGGACGACGTCACTTCGCCGTTCCGGCCGTCGCCCCGTGCCGTCGCCACCGCGGTGTAGATCGCCTGACCCATGTTCAGCCTGCCTTCTGTCGCGGACACTCCGCAGCGAGCGTCTCACTGGACACAACATCCCGCACCCGCGGAACGGTGCCCCCACATGGCAGGCATCACGTCACTGGCGTACCCGGCGGCCCCCGGGCGAAACCTCCGCTTGGCCCAGCATGCGGGGCCTCACGCCGTCGCGTCCGGCCAACTCACCGCCCGGACCGGCCAACTCGCCGACGTTCCTCATGCAGCGCGCATCACCGCGAATTCGGCGACCTGCCGCCCGATCAGGCGAAGGGTGCGGACGCTCTTTTCGTCCGACGCGCCGCCGGCTTCGTCGAACTTGGTCTCGGCCGAGTTGATCGAACCGCCCAGCGGGGTCGCCCAGCCGCGCAGGGCGTGCGTGATCGTGCGGAGCTGTTCGAGCGTGGTCACCGCGGCCTGCCAGCCGTACGCGACGGCGGCGAGGCCGACCGCGCGGCCGTCGAGGTAGGGGCGGCGGTCGTCCCGCAGGTCCTCGGCGTAGTCCAGGGCGTTCTTGACCAGGCCGGACAGCGCGCCGTGGTAGCCGGGCGAGACGACGATGAGCCCGTCCGCTGCCCGGATGGCCTCCACCAGCCGTGTCGCGCGCTCGTCGCGCTCCGGGACGCCGGTGTCGTAGAACGGCAGCACGAGGTCCGGGCCGGCGAGCAGCCGGGTCCGGGCCCCCGCTTCGGCCGCGCTGCCGAGCGCGATCCGCAGCGCGCGTTCGGATTGCGAGCCCTCGCGCAGAGAGCCGCCGATCCCGAGCACGTTGACCGTCCTGGCTGAAGTCACGCTTTCCAGGCTAACCCCTCCAGTTCACTGGAGGACCAGACTCTGGGACGGAGGTCCTGGTCACAGCTGGACCGGTTACCTACTGGCAAGTAACCTCCAGGGGAGTCCCCGCGCTTATGGAGGAACCATGGCGATCCCGCTCCCCGTCCGTGTCCAGGCGGCCGCGTCGCAGCTCGCGTACTGGCTGCCCGCACCGGTGCGACGGGCGGTCGCGGGCCGGCCGGTCCGCATCGACGGCCAGGACCTCGCGCTCGACGCCCAGCTGCTGCTCCGGCTGCAGAAGATCGCGCGCGCCGACCTGGTGCGCGGTTCGGTCGAGGAGTCGCGGACCCTGCTCGACGGGAGCAGGCACCTGGTCAGCGGCCGGCCGATCGAGCCGGTTTCGGTGCGGGAGACAGCGGTTCCGACGCCCGACGGCGATCTTCCGGCGACCCTCTACACGCCGGCCGGGCTGCCGGAGAAGTCGCCGCTGCTGGTGTTCTTCCACGGCGGCGGCTGGGTGATCGGCACCCGTTCGAGCCATGACAACGCCGTCCGCTTCCTGGCCAAGCACGCCGGCGTGCGGGTGCTGTCGATCGAATACCGGCTGGCGCCGGAGTTCCCCTTCCCGGCGGCGACGGAAGACACGCTGGCGGCGTTCGAGTATGCCGTGGCGAAGGCGGCCGACCTGGGCGCCGACCCGGCGCGGATCGCCGTCGGCGGCGACAGCGCGGGCGGCAACCTCGCCGCCGTGACCGCCCAGCAGGCCGTGCGCCGCGGCGGCCCGGTACCGGCGTTCCAGCTGCTGATCTACCCGGCGACGGACTTCGCGCGGCGTTACCGCTCGCAGGACCTGTTCGCCGAGGACCTCTTCCTGACCGACGTGCACATGAAGTGGTTCGAAGGCCACTACGTGCCCGAAGGCACCGACCTGACCGATCCGCGGCTCTCGCCGCTGCACGCGGACGACCTGAGCGGCCTGCCGCCCGCCCTGATCGTCACGGCGGGTTTCGACCCCCTGCGCGACGAAGGCGAGGCGTACGCGAAGAAGCTCGCCGACGCCGGGGTCGACGTCGCGGTCCGCCGCCACGACGACCTGATCCACGGGTTCGTCAACTTCACCGGCGTCGGCAACCGCTTCCGCGAAGCACTGGCGGAGACGGCGGGCGCCCTGCGCCAGGGACTGTCCAAAGCGCACTGAAAGCGAACCCGGAGCCCGGCGCGGAGAAATGTCCGCGGCCGGGCTCCGGGGCCCCTGTTTTCGGTGGCTACGACCCTGGAACCGGCAGCGGCAGCGGCAGCGCCGGCACCGGCAGGGAACCGAGGAGACCGCCCAAGATGCCGGTGACGGCACCGAGCAGGGCCTTCAGGAGGTCGCTGACGATCTTCAGCGGACCGGGCAGGTCCGGGATCGGCGGCAGCGGCAACGGCGGCAGCTGGCGAGGCTTGGCCGTCGGGTTCGCCAGCAGCCTGGTGGACTCGTCGGCGCGGCCCTTGGCCAGGCCGGCCAGCTGCTGCGTGTCGGTCTGGACCGTGTAGCGCTTGCCGGCCGCGATGTCCGCGAGCACCGGGCTCAGCCGGCCCAGATCCGTCCGCGTGGCGCCGACGTCACCGGCGTAAGCCACCTTGGTGAGGTCGTCACGCATCTGGAGCACCTGCGCGGCGAGGGCCTGGGTGCTGGAGGAACCCTTGCCCCCCTCCGGGCTCGCCGACGCGATCCCCGCCGTTCCGACCGCCAGCAGACTGGCTGCGGCTACCAGGGCGATGACTCGCCCGAACTTGACTTTCATTTTTTACCTCCTGGCCTCGGGAGACCTGACGGGGTAAATCGATACCCGCCGTATCGGAGATAAGCCAGCCGATCACCGTTTCGGGGTGTTTAACACCCTTACGTGCCGGATCTGAATGAAGTGAACTGGCCCGCATTTGATTAACGGCGAGCCCTTGCCCCTCCCCCCGGAGATCATCATGACCGATTCCGAAGGTCACTGCTGGTAGCATCTGTCCACTATGGAGCGAATGGGTTACCCACCCGAGTGTAAACGGTGATCATTTAGCTTCATCACTCCGTCGGACAGCGCGTCTCGACTGCTCCAGATGGGGCTCTCCCCACGCTCATCCCGCCACCCACACGGTCCCCCCGAGGTGGATGCGCAAATGCGAAATCAATTCCGAAATCGGACCGACCCTCAGAGCGGCAGCCCCGCGTCCAGGTGGGCGACGGCTTCGTCGATGACCACCAACGTGTCGGCCTCGGGATCCGCCGCCGCACCGAGGAACGCCGCCATGACCACGCCGACCACCGCGCCGGCCCAGTTGCGGACCGCGAAGTCGTCCGCGGACCTGCCGGTGCGCCGGGCGGCCAGGCCGGCCAGCAGGTCGATGCCCTCCGCGAACTTGTCCATGACCGCGGTGCGCAGCTCGGGCTCCCGGAACACCAGCATCTGCCGCCGGCGTTCGTCCTCCCACAGGTCGGCGGGGATCTGCTCGCGGATGGTGTCCATGGTCGCCCGCAGCGCGCCGATCGGGCTCAGCTCGGGCGGTTGCGCGAGCGCGGCCTCGATGAGCACCGGGTCGAACGGGTCGTAGAGCACGGTCGCTTCCTTCGTCGGGAAGTACCGGAAGAAGGTGCTGGGCGAGATCTCCGCCGCGGCCGCGATCTGGTCCACCGTCGTGGCGCCGTAGCCCTGCTCGTGGAACAGCCGCAACGCGTGCCGCTGGATCGCGGCGCGCGTCCTGGCCTTCTTCCGCTCCCGCAGTCCCGTGGGCTCAGCCGGCGACGATGTCATGCTCCGATTCTCGCGGCACCGCTCCGGTGGCCGCCCGGCCGGGCAGGAACACCAGCGTGAGCAGCGCCCCGGCGACGCCGAGGCCGGCGCACACCCACAGCGTCGCGGCCATGCCGTCGGTGAACGCGGCCCGTGCGGACGCGGCGAGCCCGGGCAGGTGGAGCTGCCCCGCCACGGCGACCGCGCCGGAGGCACTGCCGCGCACGGCGTCGGCGACCGGCGCGGGCAGGCCCCGGACGTCGACGCCGTCGCGGTAGACGCCGTTGAGCACCGTGCCCAGCACCGCGACACCGATGGTGCCGCCGACCTGCCGCAGCACCTGGATCAGCGCCGACCCGGCCCCCGAGCGCCCCTCGGTCAGCGCCCCCATCGCCATCGTCATCAGCGGCGGAAGCGTGGCGCCGGTGCCCAGGCCGATGACGACCTCCCAGCCCACGGTGGCGCCGTAGCCGCCCGACGGCGACGTCGTCGAGCCCCACGCCAGCCCGGCCGCGAGCAACACGAATCCGCCCGCGACGACCGCGCGCACCCCCACGGCGGCCACCAGCCGCTCGGCGAGCTTCGCCGAAACCAGCATCCCGCCGATCAGCGGCAGCAGCCGCACCCCGGTCTGCAGCGCGTCGGCCCCCTGCACCGCCTGGAACAGCTGCGGCAGCACGAACAGCAGGCCCATCAGCGCGAAGGACGCCACCGTGGCCAGCACCGCACCCCAGACGAACCGCGGCTCGCGGAACAACGCGAGGTCGGTCAGCGGCGCGGCCACCCGCGTCTGCGTCCAGCAGAACACCGCCACCAGCGCGGCACCCAGCCCGATCAGGCCGTAGGTCACCGGATCGGCCCAGCCGTGCTCGCCGGCGTGGACGAACCCGTAGGTGAGCGCGACCAGCCCGGCCGCCGACAGCGCGATGCCCGTGAAGTCGATCCGGCCCCGGCCGGAGCCCCGGGTGACCGGCAGGAGGAACAGCACCGCGCCGACACCGACCGCGGTCAGCGGGACGTTGATGAGGAACACCGAGCCCCACGCGAAGCGGTCGAGCAGCCACCCGCCGAGCAACGGGCCGAGCGGGATGCCCACGAACATCGCCAGCACCCACGTCGTCAGCGCCTTCGCCCGCTCCTCCGGCGGGAACAGGATGTTCAGCAGCGACAGCGAGAGCGGGATGAGGAACGCGGCGCCCACGCCGAGCACGACGCGGGCGGCGATCAGTTCGCCCGGCGAACCGGCGTAGGCGCACCACAACGAGGCCAGCCCGAACACCACGAGCGCGCCGAGCAGTAGTTTCTTCGGGCCGAACCGGTCGCCGAGCAGGCCGGCGGGGAGCAGCAGCGCGGCCAGCGCCAGCGTGTAGGCGTTGCCGAACCACTGCAGCTGCGTGGTCGTGGCGCCGAGGTCGACGGCCAGGGTCGGCACGGCGACGTTGAGGACGGTCAGGTCGAGGCCGATGGTCAGCAGGCTCACCGCGAGCGCGCCGAGTGCCCACCACCTGCGTGGATGCCCTTGAGTCATAGCGACCCCCAATTGATAGTTACTACCAAGTGAGAGTAGCTCTCATTATTTTCTCGCGCCAGAGGTTTTCGCCGGGGAAACATGTTGCACGCCCGTACCAACTTGGGTTCTCATCGAGGACGTGCCTCTGCAGCCGTACCGCCGGGTGCTCTCCGTCCCCCGCGTCCCCTCGACGATGGCCTTGATGTTCCTGGCCCGCCTTCCGATGACCATGAACGGCGTCCTGATGACGCTGTACGTGGTCACCGGCCTCGGCCGCGGCTACGGCGCCGCCGGCCTGGTCGGCGGCGCCGTGACCCTCGGGATGGCGCTCGGCGCGCCGCTGCTGGGCCGCTGCCTCGACCGGTACGGGCTGCGTCCGGTCGTCGCGGTCTGCGGGATCGGCACGACGGCGTTCTGGGTCGCCGCGCCGCACCTGCCGTTCGAGGCGCTCGCCGTGGTCGCGGTCGCCGGCGGGATGCTTTCGGTGCCGGCCGGCTCGCTGGCCCGGCAGGTCCTGGCCACGCTCGTGCCGTCCGAGGAGCGCCGCGCGGCCTACTCGCTCGACACCATTTCGATCGAAGTGACGTTCATGATCGGCCCGGCGGCCGGCATCGCGGCGATCACGGCGTTCTCGCCGACGTGGACGCTCACCGGGCTCGGCGCGCTGTTCGGCGGCACGGCGTTCCTCATCTGGCTGATCGACCCGCCGATCCGCGAAGGGGCGGCCGATGCGGCCGACCGCGGCATCCGGCCACCGTTGCGGAGCTGGCTCACCGGGCGGCTCCTGGCGACGCTGCTGATCGCGGGCGGCGCGTTGTTCGTGCTCGTCGGCACCGAACTGTCGACACTGGCGGCCCTGCGCGCGAACGGCGAGCTCGGCGTGACCGGGCTGGTCATCGCGGTGATGTGCACGGCATCGATCCTCGGCGGCGTCGTGCACGGCGCGGTGAAACGCTCACTGCCGCAGGGCGTGCTGATGCTGCTGCTCGCGCTGCTGGTGGTGCCGGTCGGCCTGGCGGACCGGCCGTGGTGGCTGCTGATGGTGGTGCTGATCCCGACCAACCTGCTGTGCGCACCGACGCTGGCGGCGACGACCGAGACGGTCAGCCGGATCGCCCCGCCGCAGGTCCGCGGCGAGGCGATGGGGCTGCAGGACACCTTCACGCGGCTCGGCCTGGCGGCGGGCGGCCCGGTGGTCGGTTTCGCGATCGACCACTCGAGCCCGGCGTGGGGCTTCGCCGCGGCCGGGGTCGGCGGCCTCGTACTGGCCTCGGCCGGGTTGCTCCACCGCCGGGCGACGGCACCTGCTCCGGAGCCCGCGCTGGCCGAGAGCTGCCCCTAGCTGTGCGCTGTCCAGGCGCGAAACCCACTAGCCGCAGGCGGCGCGGAGGGCGTCGAGCTTCCTGACGTTGCGCTGCACCCACTGGGCCACGACGCCGGCGTCTTCAATGCGTTCCTTCTGCACCTGGACGTAGGAGTCGGCCATGCCGAGCAGCGCGTTCTTGACGTCCTGGTCCTGGACGTCGCCCGCGAGCTCGCGCAGCCGCTTCTCTTTGTCTTCGGCGCGCGCCTTGAACTTGGCCGGGTCGACCAGCGGGTTCAGGTCGGCGAGCCCGAGCGCCTCGGTGCACGCGGCGACCTTGTCCGCTGTCCTGCTCCCCTGGTCGACCGCGCCGCTGACCTGGTCGCACCCGCTCAGCAGCAGTGCGGCCGCGGCCAGCAGCGCGGCTGTCGTTCCACCCCTCGTCATGGCGTCAACGTACCGTCAGCCCTTGACGCAGACCACCTGCTTGAGGTGCGCCACGACCTCGACCAGGTCGGTCTGCGCGCGAATCACCGTTTCGATGTCCTTGTACGCCGCCGGGATCTCGTCGACCACGCCGGAGTCCTTGCGGCACTCGACGCCGGCCGTCTGCGCCGCGAGGTCGTCGACGGTGAAGAGCTTCTTCGCCTTGTTCCGCGACATCCGCCGCCCGGCGCCGTGCGAAGCCGACTGGAACGACGAGTCGTTGCCCAGCCCGCGGACGATGTACGAACCGGTCCCCATGCTGCCCGGGATGATCCCGAGGTCACCCGAGCCGGCGCGGATCGCCCCCTTGCGGGTGACGAGCAGCTCGACGCCGTCGTAGGTCTCCTCGGCGACGTAGTTGTGGTGGCACGAAATCGCGTCGTCGAAGGTCGTGCCCGGGACGACGTCCTTCAGCGCCTGCTTCACCAGGGCGACCATCGTGGCGCGGTTGCGCGCCGCGTAGTCCTGCGCCCAGAACAGGTCGCGCCGGTAGGCCTGCATCTCCGGCGTGCCGGCGACGAACACCGCGAGGTCGGGGTCGGGCAGGTCGGCGTTGTGCGGGAGCTTGCGCGCGACGGCCATGTGCCGCTCGGCCAGCTCCTTGCCGATGTTGCGCGAACCCGAATGCAGCATCAGCCAGACCCGGCCCTCGTCGGCACCGCCCTGCTCGAGGCAGACCTCGATGAAGTGGTTCCCGCCCCCGAGGCTGCCGATCTGCCGCGCGGCCCGGTCGTGCAGCTCCTGGACGCCGGTGTGCAGCTCGCCGAACCGCTTCCAGAAGGCGTCCCAGCCACCGACGCCGTGCACCTTCGCCGGGTTCACGGGCGTCTTGTGCAGCCCGAAACCGACGGGCACGGCGCTTTCGACGCGCCGGCGCAGCTTGCCGAGGTCGTCGGGCAGGTCCTTCGCGGTGAGCGACGTCCGGACGGCGCTCATCCCGCACCCGATGTCGACGCCGACCGCGGCCGGCGAGACGGCGTCGCGCATGGCGATGACGCTGCCGACGGTGGCGCCCTTGCCGTAGTGGACGTCGGGCATCACGGCGACGCCGTGCACCCACGGCAGGTTCGCGACGTTGTGCAGCTGCCGCATGGCCTGGTCTTCGACGGAAGCGGGATCCGCCCACATCCGGATCGGGACACGGGCGCCTTCGACAGCGGTGTACATGGTTTTCCTCCCCTGAACTTGCTTGCGAGGCATAGGATCTCCCGCGGAAGCGAATCGGACAAGGCGATTTTCGATCGTCCACTGTGGAGGCCCGGCACCGGCAGCTCCCCCGCCCATCCCTGGGGGGCGTCCCCTTGGCCAGTCTACCGGCGGCTGCCGACGAAAAGCCGGTTTCCACCCCTCGGGCGCCGACCTGTCCACAACCGGAAGCCGCTGTGGACAACCAGCCGGGTACGCCGGTCGGGGAGCTGAAGCACCGGTGTTCGGCACTCCTTGCCACCGCCGAACGGCAGTGGCTGCGCGATTGGCTCGCCGAGCGGGAGGGCGATCCCGACGCCACCCCTCGTGCAGGCGCAGACGTTCGTCGCCATGGCCTGGCAGCGGTGTACCGGCCGCGCGCGGCCGGTACACCGAACTCGCCGAAGCGGATCCGACGCCGTGGGCGACCCTCGTCACCGCCTCCATGGGGCTCGGCGTCCCGCACCAGCCCCTTCGACGGGATTTGGTCGGGCCTCATCGTCCGCGCGCCCACCCACCGGCCCGGTCACGACCGTGCCCTCAGCTACTGGTGCCCGAAGTGGCACGGCACCGAAGAGCGCCTGCTCGACTTCGCGGCCGGGACCGCGGCTCTCGCGCCGTCGTTGACGCCGCTGCCCCTGCGGGCGGCCTTCGAGATGGCGATGGAGGGCAACCCGATCTGGCGCAGCCGCTACGTCCAGGAGGCCCTCGACGCAGCCTTGCCTGGCTGGACGGCGAAGGCGCCGAGCACCCCGCGATCAGGGGAGATCGCGGGCACGCCGACGGGTACGTCTGGAACTTCACGACCGACGTGACCCGATCCGCGGATCCCGTGAAGCAGTTCGCCTCCCTGCGCCCCCAGACCTGCCGGGACGCGTGAAGGCCCCTCACCACGTCCGTGAGGGGCCTCGGGCACGACGTCAGAGCTGCTGGGCGATCAGCTCCGCGATCTGCACGGCGTTGAGCGCCGCGCCCTTGCGCAGGTTGTCGTTCGAGATGAACAGCGCCAGGCCGCGGCCGCCCTCGACGCCCTGGTCGAGGCGGATCCGGCCGACGTAGCTCGGATCGTTGCCCGCCGCCTGCAGCGGGGTCGGGATCTCCGAGAGCTCGACGCCCGGAGCGTGCGACAGCAGCTCCGTCGCGCGCTCGACCGACAGCGGCCGGTCGAACTGCGCGTTCACCGAGATCGAGTGCCCCGAGAACACCGGCACGCGCACGCAGGTGCACGAGACGCCGAGCCCCGGGATGCTCAGGATCTTGCGGCTCTCGTTGCGGAACTTCTTCTCCTCGTCCGTCTCCAGCTCGCCGTCGTCCACAATGGATCCGGCCATCGGGAGGACGTTGAACGCGATCGGCCGGACGTACTTCTCCGGCTTCGGGAAGTCGATCGCCGCGCCGTCGTGGGTCAGCAGCGACGCGTGCTCGGCGGCCGCCTGGACCTGGCCGGCGAGCTCGTCGACGCCGGCCAGCCCGCTGCCGGACACCGCCTGGTACGTCGACGCGACCAGCCGGACCAGCCCGGCTTCGTCGTGCAGCGGCTTCAGCACCGGCATCGCGGCCATCGTGGTGCAGTTGGGGTTCGCGATGATCCCCTTGCGCGCTTCCTTGATGGCTTCGGGGTTGACCTCGCTGACGACCAGCGGCACGTCCGGGTCCATCCGGAACGCCGACGAGTTGTCGATCACCGTGACCCCGGCCGCGGCGAACCGCGGCGCCTGCGCCTTCGACGTCGAGCCGCCCGCCGAGAACAACGCGATGTCCAAACCGGACGGGTCCGCGGTCGAGGCGTCCTCGATCGTGATTTCGGTGTCGCGCCAGGGAAGCTTCGACCCCGCCGAGCGCGCCGAGGCGAAGTAGCGCAGCTCGGCGATCGGGAACTCCCGCTCCGCCAGCAGCTTGCGCATCACCGCACCGACCTGGCCGGTCGCGCCGACCACCCCGATCCGCAGCCCGTCCGCCATCAGCGACCACTCCCCGCGTAGACGACGGCTTCTTCGTCGCCGCCGAGTTCGAACGCCTCGTGGATCGCGCGCACGGCGTCGTCGAGCTGCGCGTCGCGGATCAGCACCGAGATGCGGATCTCCGAGGTGTTGATGATTTCGATGTTGACGCCGGCCTCGGCCAGCGCTTCGCAGAACGTCGCCGTGACACCCGGGTGCGAGCGCATCCCGGCGCCGACCAGCGACACCTTGCCGACGTGGTCGTCGTAGAGGACCGACTCGAAGCCGATCTCCGCCTTGACCTTCTCCAGTTCCTTGACGGCCTTGGCGCCGTTGGCCTTCGACAGCGTGAACGTGATGTCGGTGCGGCCGGAGACGGTGCTGGACACGTTCTGCAGCACCATGTCGATGTCGATCTCGGCGTCGGCGATCACGCGGAAGATCCGGGCCGCGGCACCGGTGTGGTCCGGCACCCCGGTGACCGTGATCTTGGCTTCGGAGCGGTCGTGCGCCACACCGGTGATCAGGGCTTGTTCCACGGGGATCTCCTCGATAGAACCGGTCACCGTCGTGCCCGGCTTGTCGCTGTAGGAAGAACGGACTCGGATCGGGACGCCGTAGCGGCGCGCGTACTCGACCGAACGCAGGTGCAGGATCTTCGACCCGCTCGCGGCGAGCTCGAGCATCTCTTCGTACGTGACGGAGTCGAGCTTCTTCGCGTCCGGCACCACCCGCGGGTCGGCCGTGTACACACCGTCCACATCGGAGTAGATCTCGCAGACGTCGGCGTTCAGCGCGGCGGCCAGCGCGACGGCGGTGGTGTCCGAGCCGCCGCGGCCCAGCGTGGTGATGTCCTTGGTGTCCTGCGCGACGCCCTGGAAGCCCGCGACCAGCGCGATGTAGCCCTGGTCCAGCGCCTCGGTGACCCGGCTCGGGGTGACGTCGATGATGCGCGCGTTGCCGTGCACCGACGTCGTGACGACGCCGGCCTGCGAACCGGTGAACGACCACGCCTCGGCGCCCTGGGCCGCGATCGCCATCGCGACCAGCGAGTTCGAGATGCGCTCACCGGCGGTGAGCAGCATGTCCATTTCCCGCTCCGGCGGCGCCGGGTTGACCTGCTGGGCGAGGTCGAGCAGCTCGTCGGTGGTGTCACCCATCGCCGAGCAGACGACGACGACGTCGTTGCCCGCCTTCTTCGTCGCGACGATCCGCTCCGCCACGCGCTTGATCCGGTCGGCACTTTCCAGCGACGATCCGCCGTACTTCTGGACCACGAGGGCCACGCCCGAACCTCCTCGCGGGCCGGGCGGCTCCCTGGTGGGCACCGGAGAGCCCCCGCGTCCCATGATGTGAAGAGGAGCCTACCGGGGCTTCAGCGGCCTGCCACCCTCTTGACGTGGGGCGCACCCCGCGTGCGGGCCTCGCGGAAGTAAATCTTCCGCAACACCAACGAAATGCGCGGAGCCCTTCCTCCCGAGTGATGCAGCGCACTCCCGGCTACGGTGGGGGTCGTGCGGAAACCAGCTGTGACGAGCGTCCCGATCGCGACTCTGATGGCCGAGCGGTGGAGCCCGCGGGCTTACGACGAGACAGCCGTAGTCACCCCGAAGCAGGTGCGCGCGCTGCTGGAGGCGGCCCGCTGGGCGCCGTCGTTCGGCAACACCCAGCCGGCCCGTTACCTGGTCGGCGTCCGCGGCACCCCGTCGTTCGACGCGATCCTGGCGACGCTCAATTCGGGCAACCAGGCCTGGGCGCACCGCGCGAGCCTGCTGCTGATCGGCGTGATGGTGACGACGAACCCGAAGGGTCCGGTGCCGTACGCCGAGTACGGGCTCGGGCTGGCTTCGGAGAACCTCGTGCTGCAGGCGGTGGAGCTGGGGTTGATCGCCCACCAGATGGCGGGCTTCTCGCCGGACGTCGTGCGCGCTTCGTTCGACCTCCCGGACGACGCGGTCCCGAAGGTGGCCATCGCGGTCGGGTCGCCTGCCGAGCCGGACGTGCTGGAGGAGGAGCGGCGGATCGAGCGGGAGAGAGCGGAACGCGTGCGGATCCCGCTGGCCGAGTTCGCGTTCACCGGCTCCTGGGGCGAGCCGGCGCTCTAGCGCGGTAAGACCACGGCCCGGTCGCGGACGCGGTCCCAGGCGGCGACGGGCACGGCGGTGAAGACGTCGTCGACGGCGGCGAATCCGCCGGCCGCGGCCCGGACCTCGACGATCACTTGGGCGGTGGCGGCGTCGAGCCCGCAAACCGAGGCGATCACCTCCGCCGGCGCGCTGTTGAGGTCGACGAGCCCGCCGTCGTCGTAGTTCCGCGGCAGGTCGGGGCGCCCGACGCGCAGGTCGCGCGCGATGAGGGGGTCTTCGGTGGCGAGCTTCCGGGCCTCGGTGCGGCGTTGCCTCGCGGCGAGCGCGGCGGCCAGGGCCGGGTCGGGGCCGTCGAGGCGTTCACCGGGAACCTGCCGCAGGATCTCGCGCCGCAGCCTGCCCTGCTGGATGCAGCCGACCACGATCAGGACGATGCCGAGGATCAGCGCGGCCGTGGTGAGCAGGTTCCCGGCCGCGCCGACCACTTTGCCTTTGGCGTCCGTTGGCGCGAGCGACAACAGCACGCCCATGGCCACCGCCGCCGCCGCGAAGACGACCGCCCGGACGTAGAGCGGCTTGCGACCGAGCCGGACGGCGGCGTGCACGAACGGCACCCACGCGAAGAACCCGAACGAAATGATGGTGACGACGAAGTACCAGCGGCTCAAGAAGCGGGCCACCGCGCCCGGCGAGGCCACGACGGGCTGGGAAACGGACATGATCAGCACTCCTTCCGGCGTGCTGATGTCGCGAGGGCGCGACAGTGCGTTACGAGGCCGCGCCGATCGTGATCACCGCGAAATCAGGAAGCCCCGCCCACCCGGCGGATGACCTTGGCCAGGATCCCGGACACCACGAGCCAGAAGATCGCCGCGATGCCGTAGTTCACCAGGACGCGCAGCTTCTCGTCACTCGGTGTGAACAGGTCGCTGAAGCCGAGCGCCAGGCTGTCCGCCCAGGACTTGACGAACGAGACGATGCCGTTCGCCGGGTTGGCCGAGCCGACCGTGAAGATCACGTGGATCACCAGCAGGGCCGCGAAGACCAGCCCGATCCAGCGGACGATCGACGCCACCACCGAAGCCACTTTGCCCCCGGTCTGGCGCCAGTCGACGGCGGCGCGACGGGAGACGCGGGTCTCCTCCGACGACGACTCTGCGTGTTCACCCATGCCCGCAGTTTCGCACGGTGCCAGGCCGATTGCTACCCACAGGTAACCGAGTGGGTCACGGTTGCGTCGCGGCCCGGCTTCCCTCAGCCCGCGCTCCCTGGTTATGGTGGGTTCGTGGCGCGTGCTCTCCTGCTTCGCTGCCGCGACGGGGCCTGACCGGACCGGCTCCCCGTCGCGGGGCTTCGTGGTGCCGGTCGCACCCGTCGAGCTGGAGACACTCCAAATCCCATGAGCAAGATCCGCAAACCTTCTCGTACCGCGCCCGCTGACCAGCCCGTCTGGAACACCCAGCGCGGCACGTCCATGCCGGTGCACCGCTACCGCCCCTGGTACGACCTGGTCGAGAACATCGACCTGCCCGACCGCACCTGGCCCGAAAAGCGCATCGACCGCGCGCCGCTGTGGTGCGCCGTCGACCTGCGGGACGGCAACCAGGCCCTGATCGACCCGATGTCGCCCGCGCGCAAGCGGAAGTTCTTCGACCTGCTCGTCCGCATGGGGTACAAGGAGATCGAGGTCGGCTTCCCGGCCGCGTCGCAGACCGACTTCGACTTCGTCCGCGAGATCATCGACGAGGGCGCCATCCCGGACGACGTCAGCATCCAGGTGCTGACCCAGTGCCGCCACGAGCTGATCGAGCGGACCTTCCAGGCCCTCGAAGGCGCGCCTCGCGCGATCGTCCACATCTACAACTCGACGTCGATCCTGCAGCGCCGGGTGGTCTTCCGCGAGGAGCGCGAAGGCATCAAGAAGATCGCGACGCAGGCCGCGGAACTGGTCGTCGAGCTGGCCGCGAAGCAGCCCGACACCGACTTCCGCTTCCAGTACTCACCGGAGTCCTACACCGGCACCGAGCTGTCCTACGCGCTCGAGGTCTGCAACGCCGTCACCGAAATCTGGCAGCCGACGCCGGAGAAGCCGGTGATCCTGAACCTGCCGGCGACCGTCGAGATGGCCACGCCGAACGTCTACGCCGACTCGATCGAGTGGATGAGCCGGAACCTGGCCCGCCGGGACTCGGTGATCCTGTCGCTGCACCCGCACAACGACCGCGGCACCGGCATCGCCGCCGCCGAGCTCGGCTACCAGGCCGGCGCGGACCGGATCGAAGGCTGCCTGTTCGGCAACGGCGAGCGCACCGGCAACGTCGACCTGGTCGCGCTGGGCATGAACCTCTACAGCCAGGGCATCGACCCGCAGATCGACTTCTCCGACATGGACGAGATCAAGCGGACGGTCGAGTACTGCAACCAGCTGCCGGTCCCCGAACGGTCGCCGTGGGGCGGCGACCTGGTGTTCACCGCCTTCTCCGGCAGCCACCAGGACGCGATCAACAAGGGCCTCGACGCGTTGAAGGACGCCGCCGGCAAGGCGGGCGTACCCATCGACGAGTACCCGTGGGAGGTCCCGTACCTGCCGATCGACCCGAAGGACGTCGGCCGCACGTACGAGGCCGTGATCCGGGTGAACTCGCAGTCCGGCAAGGGCGGCGTCGCCTACATCATGAAGGCCGAGCACCAGCTCGACCTGCCGCGGCGGCTGCAGATCGAGTTCTCGAAGGTCATCCAGCGCTACACCGACACCGAGGGCGGCGAGGTCGACCCGGCCACGATGTACAACGCCTTCTCGGCCGAGTACCTGGAGCTGAAGACGCCGCTGGAGCTGGTCCGCCAGCACGTGCGCGACAACGGCGACGGCGAGTACGACATCACCGCGACCGTGCGGGTGGAGGGTGACGAGCACGAGGTCACCGGCCGCGGCAACGGCCCGATCGCGGCGTTCTTCGACGCGCTGTCGACGGTGGGCTTCGACCTGCGGCTGCTGGACTACAGCGAGCACACGCTCTCGCCGGGCGACGACGCGCGCGCCGCGTCGTACATCGAGTGCGCGATCTCCGACCGGGTGTTCTGGGGCATCGGGATCGACCCGTCGATCGTCACGGCGTCGCTGCGCGCGGTCGTCTCGGCGGTGAACCGCGCCAACCGGTAACCGGTGAAAGCCGAGCGGCTGGTCGCGCTGCTGTTCACGCTGCAACGGCGGCGCAGCGCGACCGCCGCCGAGCTGGCCGAGGAGCTGGGCGTCTCCGAGCGCACCATGCACCGCGACCTGGCGGCCCTGCGCGACGCGGGCGTTCCGCTGTGGACCGAACAGGGCCGGCACGGCGGCTTCCGGCTGGTCGACGGCTGGCGAGCGGGGCTCGACGGACTCACCGCGCGCGAGGCCGTCGCGCTCTTCGCGCTCGGCGTGCCGGACGCGCTCGCCGGGCTGGGCCTGGACACCGCGGGCAGCGCGGCGCGCGCGAAGGTGTCCGCGGGCATGCCCCCTGAGCTGCGAGAACACGCGGCGCTGGTCGCCGGCCGGTTCCACCTGGACGCACCGGGCTGGTTCGGCGGCCCCGACGAGCCACCGGCGCTGGCGGCGGTGGTCCACGCGGTGTGGACGCAGCGACGTGTCTCGGTCGGCTACCGGCGCCGCGACAAGGTGGCATCGCGAGAGCTGGAACCGCTGGGGCTCGTGCTGAAGGCGGGCGTCTGGTACCTGGTGGCCCGGGTCGTCCCGGACGACGCGCTGCGGACGTACCGGGTGTCCCGGATCCTCGACGTCCGGTCTTCGGACGTGCCGTTCGAGCGACCACCGGACTTCGACCTGGCCCGCTGGTGGCGAGCGTCGTCGGCGACTTTCGAGCAGGTCGCGCGGCCGGTGCGGGTCAGGGCCCGGTTGCACCGCACGGCAGTCCGCGAGCTGCGCCGGGTGTTCGGCGGCGAGCACCTGGCGGACACGGTGGTGTCGCTGGGCTCGCCCGACTCGGCAGGCTGGGCCGAGGCCGAGCTCGCCCTGGAAGACGGCGAAATCGGCCTCGGTCAGCTGGTGGCGTTGAGCCCGGGTGTGGAAGTGCTGGAGCCGGCGGAGCTGCGGGCGGCGCTGGCCGCGATCGGCGCGGAGCTGGCCGCCCGCAACAGTTGATCCACAGGGTCCGGCGATTGTGGACAACCGGCGCTCCCAGCGGTCGCGCGGGTGGGTTTGCCGCACCTCACCGATAAACTGGACAAGGGCACGCCCCCAGGGAGGGCGGGGGCCCCGGCAAAGTCGATCGCGGGGGCGGGCCTCCACAGCCGGCCGCCGCCGAAACGTCACGAAACCCCCAGCCGGACCCGCCCGAGGACCCAAGCCGCCGAATCCGCGCGACTTCCCGCTCGCCGATGGCACCACCTGCCCGCCCGCAACAGCCAACTCACCGGGAACGTCGGCGAGTTGGCCGCTGCGGGCGGTGAGTTGGCCGGACGCGACGGCGTGAAGCCGCCGGCCACACCAAGCCCCCGCCCTTCCCGGCAGGGTTCCGGCAAAGTCGTTTGTGCTGGTTAGGTGGGGGATTCCGAGTAGGTGTAGTGGTCGGGTGGGGTGTCTGGCTGTGTGGCGGCGGTGTTGATCCATCCGTGGTGGCGGATGGTGCTGATGGCGAGGTTGCGGAGGCTGGCCATGACGCGGGGTCCGGTGCCGGTGCGGGCGCGGGAGGCGTCTTCGGTGTAGGTGACGTCGCGGACGTAGTGGAGTTTGTTTTCGATGTGCCAGTGGCCGCGGACGTAGCCTCCGACGTGGGCGGGGTGGGCCCAGCGGCGGGTGATGTTGGTGATGCCGAGGGCGGCGTGGGCGGTGTGTTTTCCGCTGGTGTGATGGGTGGTGTAGCGCTCGATGAGGAATGCGTGCGTGGCGTGCGGGAAGTCGATGGTGGGGTAGCCGAGGTATTCGCCGAGGGGTGCGAGCTGGGTGATGCGTCGTTCGGTGCGGCCGTGTCCGCGGTTTTCGGTCGTGTGGGTGGGTATGTCGTGCCAGGGCAGGCTGTCGAGCAGGCCGTGGAGGCGGTGCTGGTTTTCTTTGACGGTGAACACGTAGTAGGCGCCGCGGGCGTGCAGGTAGCGGGCGTGTTCGGCGGTGGTGTGCAGGGCGTCTGCGGTGACAACCTTCCCGGTCGGGTCGATGCTGTCCAGCAGCGGCTCGAACCAGGAGATTTCGCTGCTGCCGACGGGGCGGGGGCGCGTCAGCGGTAGCCGGTGGTGTCCGCAGGCTTCCCCGCGTCGGCGACCTCCGTCATGTACCGCCACGCGTCCGGGCGGCTGCCGTCGACATCATCCACTTCGTACTCCCGCGCCAGCCGGCCGCTGCTCACCGTCTGCCCGGACCACCGCTGCCGCGCCGGGTCCGCCGCAAGTGCCACTACCGTGCGCCCGCAGAACGCCGGCGTCTCCGAAATCGCGAAGTGCGGCACGCGCTCACAGGCGTCGCGCCAGTTCTCTTCGGTCACGCCGTAGATCTCCAGCATCATCTCCGACCGCAGGTACCCCGGTGTGAACGCGACGGCCGTGCACGAATGCGCAGCCAGCTCGACGGCCTCGCCGATCGCCAGCAGGTGCGCCGACGCCTTCGCCAGGTAGAACGGCAGCGAAGTGCCTTCGCGGTACTTCGCGTTGTACTCGGCCGTGCCGTCCGTCAGTTCGACGACCAGCCCGCCCGGGCGCTTGATCAGCAGCGGCAGCAGGAAATGGCTGGTGATCAGGTGCGCGTCGATGCCGAGACGGATCATCCGCAGGCCGGCCGCCAGGTCGTGCTCCCACACCGGCCGGCCCCAGCCGAGGTGCTTGTCGCCGCCCCAGAGGCCGTCCACCAGGATGTCGAGCGCGCCGTGCCCGGCTTCGACCCGCTTGGCCAGCGCGGCGACCTCGTCGGGAACCAGGTGGTCGACGCGGATCGCTTCCGCCTCGCCACCCGCCTCGCCGATCAGCTCGGCGGTTTCCTCGACGGTCTCCGGCCGGTCCACTTCGGACCGTCCGGCGCGGGTGGTGCGGCCGGTCACGTACACGAAGGCACCCGCACGGCCCAGTTCGACGGCGATCCCCCGGCTTGCACCGCGCGTACCGCCCGCCACCAGGGCGACTTTTCCGGAAAGTGTGTTCATGCGCCCAGCCTCGTGCCGAACCATGACAGCTCCTGGCATGGTTTCGGGGAGTCTGTGGATCACCTGTCGGGTTCCTGTGAGTCCCCGGTGATCGGGACTCATCGGGTCCGGGCAGGCGGTTAATGGAAGTGTGGACGGATCGACGGCGGGGCTGGTGCTGCTGTTCGTCGTCTCGCTGGTGCCGCTGCTGCCCACCGAGGTGACGCTCCTCGGCATGGGCATCGCGGCGGCACAGGGCGGGACGTCGCTGGCGCTGGTGATCGCCGTGGCGAGTGCCGGGTGCCTGGCGTCGGACCAGGCGCTCTACGCCCTCGGCCGGTTCGGTGGCCGGGCGGCGCTGGACCGGCTGAGCCGGCGGAAGACGATCGCCGCCGGCATCGGCTGGCTCGACGGGCGGCTGCAGCGCCATCCCCGGCCGGTGCTGGTGGTCGCCCGCTGGCTGCCGTCGGGCGGGACCGTGGGCGCCCTGCTCGCCGGATCACTCCGGTGGCCGATGGCGGAGTTCTTCACCGCCTCGGCCGTCGGCGTCACCCTCTGGACGTCCTACGTGGCCTTCCTCGGCTACGCGGGCGGCCAGCTGATCACCGAACCCGGGGTCAGCCTGCTGCTCTCCCTGGGCGTGGCCCTGGTCCTGGGTTCGGTGATCACCTACGGCGTGAAGCGCAGCGCTGTGACAACCGGGGCTTTGCCCCAGGCCGGTGGCTCCGCCACCCGGACCCCCTGAAGCAGCTAAAGCGATTTGACCACTTCGAGGATCCGCGCCGGCTCGGTCCGCGTCGTGTAGTCCGGGTGGACGTCGGCGAACCGGATCACGCGCTCACGGTCCACCACCAGCACGGCCGGGTGCGCCAGTTCCCACTCCCCGTTGTGCTTCGCGAGATCGGCGCCGATCCCGCTCATGGTCGGGCGGACGTCCTCGGACACGGTGAACGTCAGGCCGAGTTCCCGCGCAACGACGTTCCCGACGTCCGAAAGCACCGGGAAGCTCAGCGCGTTGGCCTCCTTCGTGGCGGTCGAACCGTCCGGGAGCTGCGGGCTGATCGCCGCCAGCCGCGCGCCGTGCCGCCCCAGCTCCGGGACCAGTTCCGCCTGGTACGCGCGCAGGGTCAGGTTGCAGTACGGGCACCACTGGCCGCGGTAGAACACCAGCACGGCCGGGCCCTCGGCGGTCAGCTCCGCGAGGCTGACGCCGGTGCCGCCGGCGTCCGGCAGCGTGAAGTCGCCGACCGTCGCGCCGGGCCCGGCGAACTTCGCCGGATCGGCCGAATCGACGAGGTCCTGCTGGTGCGCGACCAGCACGTCGGCGATCTCGGCGGGCGCCACCTCCCGCAGGCTCGCGCGGATGCCGGACAGACCTTGCTCGAGCGTCATGGGAACCCCCAGCTTGTTGTACTGATCGGTACAGTGTGGCCGACTGTACTATCCGGTACATGGAGGCGCAAGCGGCGGCCACGACCCCGCGCGGCAAGCGGACCCGCGACGCGATCGTCGACGCGGCGGCCGAGCTGATGTACGTCGACGGCGTCGCGGGCACGAGCGTCGACAAGGTGCTCGCCAAGAGCGGGGCCGGGAAATCGCAGATGTACCACTACTTCAAGAACAAGGAGCAGCTGGTCGCGGCGGTGATCGAGCACTACCTCGAGCGGATCCTCGGCAACCAGCCGGCCATCTTCGAGCTGGGTTCCTGGGCCGATTTCGAGACGTGGACCGAGCAGATCCTGGACATCCACCGCCGGCCGGGCGGGCCGATCGCCTGCCCGCTGGGCAACCTCGCCGGGGAGGTGGGCGACAACCCGAAGCTCGCGCCGCTCGTCGACCAGGCGTACCGGAAGTGGGAGTCCTACCTGGAGCTGGGCCTGAAGACCTTGCAGGACAGCGGGGAACTCGTGCGCAGCGCCGATCCGGCGCGGCTGGCCCAGGCCGCGATGACGTCCGTCCAAGGTGGACTGCTGCTGGCCCACATCCGGCACGACATCACGGCACTCGAGGACGCCCTGCGGATCGCGCTGACGCACCTGCACAGCTTCAGGCCGTGAGCTGACCGACCTCGGCGCGCAGTTCCTCGATCACCTGGGCCACCGCCGGCCGCTGGCGGGCGCCCGTCCGGCAGACGGCTTCCACCAGGCGGGCCGCGCGGATGCCGGCGAGGGGCCGCCCGACCAGCCCGCTGCCTGGGCCGGTGTTCATCGTGTACCGGGGTAGCAGCGCGATGCCGTGGCCGGCGGCGACCAGCCGTTCGGTGATCTGGAAGTCGTTGATCCGCTGCACCACGACCGGCCGCACGCCGGTGCGGACGGTCAGCGAGCGCAGCACGTCGTCCACCGGGAAGCCGAAGTCGACGCTGATCCAGCGTTCGTCCGCCAGGTCCGCCAGCTCAACGCGCGGCTGGTTCGCCAGCCGGTGCCCGGCCGGCAGCGCGACGTCGAGCGGTTCGCGCAGCAGCGGCACCACCTCGAGGCGGCTCGAGGCGAACTCCGGCGCGTGCTCGTCGCGGTGCGCCACGACGATGTCGTAGTCCGCGACCAGGCCCGGCACCTCAGACGGCGTCATGTCGACGTCCCGGACGTCGACTTCCAAGCCGTCGTGCCCGGCGACGCGGGTCAGCAGTCCCGGCAGCAGCATCAGGCCGGCCGACTGGAAGATCGCGATCCGCACCCGCCCACGCGGCGCGCTGCGGTAGGTGTCCAGCTCGGACTCGGCCCGTTCGAGGGCGGCGAGCACCTCGTCGGCGCGGGCGACCAGCGCGCGGCCGGCGTCGGTCAGCCGCAGGCCCCGGCCCGCCGGCTCGGTGAGCGGCAGGCCGACCTCGCCCTGCAAGGCCCGCAGCTGCTGCGAAACGGCCGACGGCGTGCAGTGCAGGGCCCGCGCGGCCGCCGTCACGCTCCCGCGGTCGGCGAACTCCCGCAGCGTGCGCAGCCGGCCCAGATCCACGCCGTCACTGTACTTGAAGCACCACTACAAGGTTCCTGCAGATATTCTCGCTGGTCCTTCACGGTCGGCCTTGCCAGAGTGAAGGCATGCCCGCCCGTGATCGCCTGCTCGCCATGCTCGTCGCCGTCCTCTGGGGCCTCAACTTCCTGGCCATCCACGCCACGCTCGGCCAGTTCCCGCCGGTGTTCGCGGGTGCGCTGCGGTTCGCCGTGATCGCCGTCCCGACGATCCTGTTCGTGCCGTGGCCGAGGGTGCGGGTGCGGCACCTGCTCGGCTACGGTCTCGGCTTCGGCACCGGGCAGTTCGCGTTCCTGTTCATCGCGATGGACACCGGGATGCCGACCGGGCTCGCGTCGCTGGTGCTGCAGGCGTCGGCGCCGTTCACGGTGCTGCTCGGCGCCGTCTTCCTCCGCGAACGCGTCACCCCGCAGCAGCTGGCCGGGATTGCGCTGGCGGTGGCCGGGATGGCCGCGATCGCGTGGCAGCAGTCCGGGCACGCCGCGCTGCTCCCGATGATCCTGACGCTGCTGGCCGCGCTGAGCTGGGCGTTCGGCAACCTCAGCACCCGCAAGGCCGAGCCGGACAACCCGCTGCACTTCACGCTGTGGATGTCGGTGGTGCCGCCGCTGCCGATGTTCGCGCTCTCGCTGGTCATGGAGGGCCCGGCCGCGCAGTGGCGATCGCTGACGACGCTCGGGACCCCGACCGGGCTGACGGCGCTCGGCGGCCTGACCTACGTCGTGCTGATCGGCACCGTTGTGGGGTCGGGCCTGTGGACGACGCTGATGCGGCGCAACCCGGCCGGCGTCGTTTCGCCGTTCTCGCTGCTGGTACCGGTGGTCGGGCTGACGGCGTCGTTCCTGCTGCTCGGCGAGCGGCCGACCTGGCTGGAGGCCGGCGCCGCCGTGGTCGTGATCGCCGGCGTGCTGCTCGGCTCGCTCCGGACCGCGCGCCGGCGCGACCCGGAGCCGGTGACGGTCTAAGCCGCCTTCTCTTCCTGCTTGGGGGTCTCTTCGTCGCTTTCGTGCGTGCGGCCCAGGCGCTTCTTCATGACGAAGAAGACGACGACGCCGAGGACGATCGCGGCGAGCAGGCCGTACTTGGAGAAGTTGCCGAGCCATTCTTCGGCGACGACCCCGAGGTAGTAGACGGCCGCGGTCGTGCCGCCCGCCCACACGATGCCGCCGGCGGCGTTCGCCAGCAGGAACTTCGGGTAGTGCATGCGCAGCGATCCGGCGAGCGGGCCGGCGAGGATCCGCAGGAACGCGATGAACCGGCCGAGGAAGACCGCCCAGACGCCGCGTTTGTTGAAGATCCGTTCGGCGTTGGCGATGTGCGTCGGCCCGAAATGCTTCGGGAATTTCCGGCCGGCCCAGGCGAACAGCCGCTGACCGCCGGTTTTTCCGATGAAGTAGCCGATGCTGTCGCCGACGATGGCGCCGGCACTGGCCAGGACACCGATCCACAGCGGGTTGAGGTTGCTGTGCTGCGAAGCCAGCAAGGCCGCGCTGACCAGCACGATTTCGCCGGGCAGCGGAATGCCGAGGCTCTCGATCATGATCACCGCACCGACGATCAGGTACACCGAGAGCGGCGGGATCGCCTCCAGCCATTGGTCGATGTGCACAGCCCGTACCCCCTGGTACCTACGCCGGATTTCGTTCGCTTTCCGCAGGGTACCGGGGGTGGCACGCACGGGGCGGCCTACTCAGGTATTGCCCCTCGTACGACTTGAGTCGGGGGTCGGCACCGCGGCACCGGAGTTGTCCACAAGGGTCACCCACATGTGGACAAGTCGTGCCATTCTCCTCGGAGAGCGGTTGCACTTGCGGAGGAGACGCCGGTGAAATACGTGGTCCTGATCTACGGCAACCCCGAGTCACGCACGGCTTGGGAAGGCATGAGCGATGCCCAGCGGGCCGCCGGGCTCGCTCACTACCAGCAGCTCAACGACGACCTCGACGCGTCCGGCGAGCGGATCGTCTCCGAGCGGCTCGCCTTCCCGGAACTGACCAAGCGGGTCAGCGTCGGCGACGGCGGACCGTTGACGACCGACGGGCCGTTCGCCGAAGCCAAGGAGTTCCTCGCCGGCTTCTACCTGCTGGACTGCGAGAGCGAAGAACGCGCCCTGGAGATCGCCGCGCGGATCCCGGAAGCGGCGTTCGGCGTGGTCGAAGTGCGGCCGGTGATGGGGTTGTCCGGGCCGGAGCTGTGACGGACGTCGAGGGCCTGCTCCGCGAGCTCGCGCCGCAGGTCCTCGCGGCGCTGGTCCGGCGGTACGGCGGCTTCGACACCTGCGAGGACGCCGTCCAGGAGGCCCTGCTGGCCGCCGCGCGGCAGTGGCCGGCCGAGGGCCTGCCCGATCACCCGAAGGGCTGGCTGATCACGACGGCCTCCCGGCGGCGGATCGAGCAGTGGCGCAGCGAGACCGCGCGGCAACGGCGTGAAGAAACCGTCGCGCTGGCCGAGCCGCCGGCTCCCGAGCCGGTCACCGGCGTCGACGACACGCTGACGTTGCTGCTGCTCTGCTGCCACCCGTCGCTGACGCGGCCGTCGCAGGTGGCGTTGACGCTGCGCGCGGTCGGCGGCCTGACGACGGCCGAGATCGCGCGGGCCTTCCTCGTCCCGGAAGCCACGATCGGCCAGCGGATCAGCCGCGCGAAACAGAAGCTCCGCGGGGAACGGCTCGTGAACGACGAGCGCCCTGACCGACTCGCGGCGGTGTTGCAGGTGCTGTACCTGATCTTCACGGAGGGCCACACCGCCAGTTCGGGTGACGCACTGAGCCGCGTCGAGCTGACGACGGAGGCGATCCGCCTGGTCCGGCAGCTGCGCGCGGAGCTCCCGGAGGACGGGGAAGTCGCCGGCCTGCTGGCCCTGATGCTGCTGACGGAGGCCCGGCGCCCGGCCCGCGTCGACGAAACCGGGGCCCTCGTCCCGCTGGCCGACCAGGACCGGAGCCGCTGGAACCGGGCGTTCGTCGACGAGGGCGTCGCGCTGATCACGAAGGCGCTGGCGACCGCGCCGGTGGGCCCGTACCAGCTGCAGGCGGCGATCGCGGCCGTCCACGACGAAGCCTTGACCAGTGAAGAAACCGATTGGGCGGAGATCCTCACGCTCTACGACCTGCTCCGGGTGGTCGCACCCGGCCCGATGGTGACGCTGAACCGGGTGGTGGCGTTCGCGCAGGTCCACGGCCCCGAGGCCGGGCTGGGGGAGCTGGCCGCGGTGACGGACCCCGCGCTGGCGAAGCACCACCGGGTCGACGCGATCCGGGCGCACCTGCTGGAGAAGTCCGGGGACGCGGCCGGCGCGCGAGAGGCGTACCTCGCCGCGGCTCGGCGGACCTTGAGCCTGCCGGAACAGGCGTACCTGCAGTCGCGGGCCGCCGGCCTCCAGCCCTGACGTCACTTTCACGTGAAAGCTACGGCGTTGCCGCCCGTAGCTTTCACGTGAAAGCTACGGTCTAGAGGATCTCGGCGGCGGTGCCGATGTCCGGCGGGCCCAGATCGGGGTTGAGCGCTCCGCTCATTTCCACCAGCTCCGGCTTCACCTCGTGCGGCTGGATGCGCCCGTCGCGGATGTCCTCCGCGTAGTGGCACGCCACCCGGTGACCGGCGCCGATTTCGCGCAGCTGCGGGCGGTCGGTGTCGCACAGGCTCGCCTGCTTCCACGGGCACCGCGTGTGGAACCGGCAGCCCGACGGCGGGTTCGCCGGCGAGGGCAGGTCACCGGCGAGCAGGATCTGCTCGCGGGTGTCCTCGACCTGCGGGTCCGGCACCGGGATGGCCGACAGCAGCGCCCGCGTGTACGGGTGCAGCGGATCCCGGTACAGCGAATCCGCGTCGGTCTCCTCCACCAGCGCGCCCAGGTACATCACGCCGATGCGATCCGAAATGTGCCGCACCACCGCGAGGTCGTGCGCGATGACGACGTAGGTCAGGCCGAGCTGGTCCTGCAGGTCCTCCAGCAGGTTCACCACCTGGGCCTGCACCGAAACGTCCAATGCGGACACCGGCTCGTCGGCGACGATCAGGTCCGGCTCCACGGCCAGTGCCCGCGCGATGCCGATGCGCTGGCGCTGCCCGCCCGAGAACTCGTGCGGGTACTTCCGCAGCGACGACTCCGGCAGGCCGACCGCGGACAGCAGCTGACGCAGCCGCCGCTGGGTCGTTTCCTTGTCCTTGTCGAGGCCGTGCGCGTGCATGCCCTCGACCAGGATCGACTCGACCGACTGCCGCGGGTCCAAACTGGACATCGGGTCCTGGAAGATCATCTGCATCCGGCGCCGGGCCTTCCGCAGTTCCTCTCCCTTGAGGGCGGCGACGTCGGTGCCGTCGAACACCACGTGCCCGGAGGTCGGCTCGTTGAGCCGCAGGATCGCCCGGCCCAGCGTGGACTTGCCGCAGCCGGATTCACCCACCAGGCCGTAGGTCTCGCCCCGCCGGATGGCCAGGTCGACGCCGTCGACCGCGTACACGTGCCCGACCGTCCGGTCGAACACGACGCCGCTCTTGATCGGGAAGTGCACCTTGAGGTCGGTGACCTCGAGCAGCACGTCACCAGCAGGACGGGTCATCGGGTTCCTCCTCCCGCGGCGACCGCGGGCCGCACGGGGTTGTGACAGCGCAGCAGCCCGCCCAGGTCGGGCGCCAGCTGCGGCTGGACCTCGCGGCAGACCGGCAGCGCGTTGGGGCAGCGCGGCGCGAACGCGCACGCGTGCTCCCACGGGATGTTGTCGGACACCGAACCCCGGATGGGGATCAGCTTCTCGCCGCGGCCCGCGTCGAGGCGCGGGATCGAGGCGAGCAGACCGTGCGTGTACGGGTGCCGCGGCTCGGCGAACAGCTGGTGCCGCTGCGCCCGCTCGACGATCTTGCCGCCGTAGAGGACGTTGACCTCGTCGCACAGCCCGGCGACGACGCCGAGGTCATGGGTGATCATGATCAGCGCGGTGCCGGTGTCCTGCACCAGTTCCCGCAGCAGCGCCAGGATCTGCGCCTGGATGGTGACGTCCAGTGCGGTCGTCGGCTCGTCGGCGATGAGCAGCCGCGGACGGCACGCCAGCGCGATCGCGATCAGCGCACGCTGCCGCATCCCGCCGGAAAGCTGGTGCGGGTACTCGGAAAGCCGTCGCGACGGATCCGGGATGCCGACCTTGTCCAGCAGGTCCACCGCTTCCACGGACGCCGCCTTGCGCGACATCCCGCGGTGGCGCTCCAGCACCTCGGTGATCTGCAGCCCGATCGGGATGACCGGGTTCAGCGAGGACAGCGGGTCCTGGAACACCATGCCGAGGTCGCGGCCGCGGCGGTCGCGCATCTCCCGGTCGGACAGCTTGAGCAGGTCGGTGCCTTCGAACCGCACCGAGCCGCTGACCTTGTTGCCGCGCTTGGCGAGCAACCGCATGATCGCCAGCGACGTCACGGACTTGCCGCAGCCGGACTCGCCGACCAGGCCGACCGTCTGGCCCGGTTCGACGTCGAAGCTGACGCCGTCCACCGCGGTGAACGACTGCTCGCCACGGCGGACGAAGTCGACCTTCAGATCACGGACCTCAAGGAGTGCCATGGGGGTTCACCGCCTGTTCTTCGGGTCGAGGGCTTCGCGGAGGGACTCGCCGAGCAGCGTGAACCCGAGCGCCACCACGATGATCGCGATGGCCGGGTAGTACGCGAGCTCCGGCCGGACGTCGAGGAACTGCCGGGCCCCGCGGCTCAGCATGATGCCCCACTCCGCCCGGTTCGGGTCCGGGTCGCCCAGGCCGAGGAACGACAGCGCCGCGGCCTCGAGGATGGCGGTGGCCAGGGTCAGCGTCGCCTGCACGATGACCGGGCCCAGCGAGTTCGGCAGCATGTGCCGGAACACGATGGACGTCCGCTTCACGCCCAGCGACGTCGCGGCGAGCACGTGGTCGCTGCCGCGTTGCACCAGCATCGAACCGCGCAGCAGCCGCGCGAAGATCGGCACGCCGATCATCGACACGGCCAGGATCACCGTCCACTGGCTGGGCTTCTGGAACAGCGCCGCCACCGAAATCGCCAGCAGCAGCGAAGGCACCGACAGCATGACGTCGACCAGTCGCATGAGGACGGTGTCGACCCAGCCGCCGAACGCGCCGGCCAGCCCGCCGATGATGACGCCGATCAGCACACCGATCACCGTCGCCAGCACACCGACCAGCAGCGTCTGCTGGGCGCCGACGAGCATCCGCGACAGGTAGTCACGGCCGAAGTCGTCCACGCCGAGCGGGAAACCGGGCTGGGCGCCGGGGATGATGCCCTGGCCGAGGGAAACCTGGCCCTGCAGGTAGCGCTCGTACGGGTCCTTCGGCGCGATCAGCGGCGCGAAGATCGCCAGCAGGAGGAACAACGCGGTGATCACGCCACCGGTGATGGCCACCGGGCTGCGCAGCATCCGCCGCAGCGCTTCCGCACCGAGGCTGCGCCCCGAGGCCGCCGCGAGCTTGTCGATCGGCTCTTTCTTCTTGTTCACCAGAGTGTTCATCGCACACGCACCCTCGGGTCGATGATCCCGTACGAGACGTCGACCAGCATGTTCACCAGCACGTACACCAGCGCACCGAACAGCAGCAGCGCCTGGAGCCGGGGGTAGTCACGTCGTTCGATGCCTTCGGCCAGCAGGAACCCGAGGCCGCGGAAGTTGAACACGCGCTCGGTCAGCACCGCGCCGCCGAGCAGCGCGCCGGTCTGCAGGCCGATGGTGGTGACCACCGGGAGCAGGCCGTTGCGCAGCACGTGCCGCCGTCGGACGACGGGCTGCGTGAGGCCCTTCGAGTTGGCCGTGCGGATGAAGTCCTCGTTGAGCACTTCGAGCACCGACGCGCGGGTGATCCGGGTGATCACCGCGAGCGGGATGGTGGCGAGCGCGAACGCCGGGAGGATCAGGTGCTTGATCGCGTCCCAGACGGCGTCCCATTCGCTCGTCATGATGCCGTCGAGGACGGCGAAGTTGGTGATGGCGGTCGCGTCCAGCCCGGCTGTCTGCCTGCCCTGCGACGGCAGGCCCAGCGGCCCGGCGAGCAGGTCCTGCATCATGTAGCCGAGGAAGAAGACCGGGACCGCGACGCCGATCAGGGTGAGCACGATGATCACGTTGTCGATGGCGCCGCCGCGGTACCGGGCCGAGAGGTAGCCCGCCGGGATGCCGATGGCCACCGCGACGATCATCGCCGACAAGCCCAGCTCGATGGTGGCGGGCAGGAACGTGCCGATCTCCGACATCACCGGCTGGGTGGAGATCAGCGAGGCGCCGAAGTCACCGGTGATCGCGCGGCCGAGGAACCTGAAGTACTGGAGGATGACCGGCTGGTCGAGGCCCAGCACGTGGTTGAGGTTGGCGATCTTCTCCGGCGTTGCCTTGTCGCCGAGGAGGGCGGCCGCGGGCCCTCCGGGCAGCGACCGTAGCCAGGCGAAGACCAGGATGGACAGGATGAGCAGCGTCGGAATCGCTTGTAGCAGCCGACGCACGAGAAAACGGAACACTTGCAGTCCTTAGGAAGCCAGCCCGCTGAGTACGGACATGGGGTGGGCGCGGTAGCGCCCACCCCATGCCTCGCGGCGTGGAACTGTCAGTTCACGGTCACGGTGTTGAACCGCTCGTCGGTCAGCGGACTGGCGACCAGGCCCTTGACCTTCGGGCCGACCACGATGGCGGGCGGGCCGTAGGAGATCGGGATGGCGGGCAGGTAATCCATGATCGTCTTGTTGACTTCCTGGTACGCCTTGGCGTGCGCGTCGCCGGCGGGCGAAGCGTCCGCGGCGGCCAGCGCCTGGAACAGCTGCGGGTTGTCGAACCCGAACTCCTTCTTCGTGCGACCGAAGAAGGTGCCGACGAAGTTCCCGGCGTCGTTGTAGTCACCGGTCCAGCCGAGCAGGTGGAGGTCCTGCTTGCCGAACTTCTGCACGTCGTCCTTGTAGCCACCGTTCCACGGCTTGGCGACCGGCTCGATCTTGATGCCGATGGCCTTCAGGTCCTCCGAGAACGAGGTGAAGACGTCCGCCGGGTTCGGCATGTACGGCCGGGTGACCTCGGTCGGGTAGTAGAACTTCAGCGTCAGGTTGGTCGCCCCGGCCTCCTGGAGCAGCTGCTTCGCCTTCTCCGGGTTGTACGGGTACTTGGTGACCTCGTCGGTGTAGCCGGAGATCGTCTTGGGCACGAACTCGGTGGCCACCTCGGCACCTTCGGGCAGCTTGCTCTTCACGAACTGCTCGCGGTTGATGCCGTAGGCGAGCGCCTGGCGGACCTTGACGTCCTTCAGCTTGTCGCCGGCCGGGCCGGACTGGTTGATGCCGAGGTAGAGCACGTTGAACGGCGGGCGGACCAGCACCTGCTCGCCCTCGTTGCGCAGCAGGCCGTAGTCGGCGGGCGCCGGGTAGTCGTAACCCTGGATGTCGCCGGCCTTGAGCGCCTGCTTGCGGGCGTTCTCGTCCGGGATCACCTTGAAGATCAGCTTGTCGAGCTTCGCCGTCTGCGTCGGGCTGACGTCGTTCTTGAGCAGGGTGATCTCGCCCTTGCCCTGGTCCCAGCTGTCGAACTTGAACGGGCCGGTGCCAACCGGGTGCTTGTTCGCGTACTCGCTGTAGGTGAACGAGTCGCCGGACTGGGTGACCTCGTCCGACTTGTACTGCTTGAGCGCGGTCGGGCTCTGCATCGCGAACGACGGCAGCGTGAAGGCCGCCGGGAACGCGCCCTTCGCCTTGTTCAGGTTCACGACGGCGGTCGCCGGGTCCTTGGCTTCGCAGCTCTTGTAGACCGGGTCGCTGTAGTCGCTGCTCTCGTTCTTGGCGAACCCGCCGAAGACGTCGGCGTAGTAGATCATCTGGCTCTGGGCGGCAGCGCCCTTCATGTTGAACCAGCGGTCGAAGTTGAAGCACACGGCGGCGGCGTCGAACGGGGTGCCGTCGGAGAACTTCACGCCCTGCTTGAGGTTGAAGGTCCACGACTTGCCGTCGTTGCCCTGCTCCCACTTCTCGGCCAGCGAGGGCTCGAGGTCGGCGGTGCCGGGCTTGTTCTGGATCAGCGTGTCGAAGATCTGCCGCGTGATCCGGAAGGTTTCGCCCTCGTCGTTGAAGATCGGGTCGAACAACTTCGGGTTACCGGCCGCGCCGAAGATCATCGTGCCCCCGGAACCACCCCCCGCGCCCTCGTCACGCTTGGATTCCGCACAAGCGGACAGCGAAACCGCGAGCGCGCCGGCGAGCCCGATCAGGGCCACGCGGCGTGTTCGGGTCAGCCGCAATTGCTGCATCTGGCACCCCTTGGGAGATGTTCGGGTTCAAAGTCACCGTCCGGTCGGTCAGGAACTCGACGGACGATCGTGTGGGCCGACACTAGCGGGAACTCGGCCCGCACTTAAGCACGTGAGGTTACGATCGCGCTACACGGACGCCGATTTGACCGCAATGTGTCCGTAAATCATGACAGAATGTGACTATTTGCGCCTCACGACTGCTGTCGGTACCCGATCACTAACTCAGATGGCGGTACCGACATTGGTCCACTCGTGTATCGAGCGACGATCCACTGGATCGTTCCAGCGGGCCGCGCACACGGTGCGTGACCACCTGGTCCCCTACGAAAGTCGGGTTCCGGCGGCTTCGGGGGTGCCGTCGACGGCGAACCAGCCGCGCTCGAACCGTTGCCACCGCCCCAATTCGGCCCGTGCGGCCTCGCCGTCCCGCGCGACGGCCCTGGCCAGCCGCTCGGCCGCCGGGCCGCCGGAGACCCAGCAGAGGTGCGAAAGCAGGGTTCTTACCGAAGTCCGGCCGCTCGAGACTCCCTCCAGCACCAGCACATCCGGCACGCCCACCCGGACGAGCTCACCCGGCCGGGGCACCCCAGTGGTCCAGTCCACGCGCCGGTAAGCACCCGCCACGCCGTCCGCCAAGGGCCGCAGGACGCCGTCGACGAGCCGCGGCCACCACGAGACCGGGTCGTCCCAAGTCGCGAAGGCGTCGGTGCTCACGAGCGCGGTGCGGCAGCCACGGGCCCGGAGCCCGGCGACGACCCGGGCGGCCAGCGTGGACTTCCCGGCGCCCGACGGACCGTCGATGGCCAGCACGCGCACCCGGCCCAGCCGCGCGGGAGCGGCGAGCAGGGCTTCGATCAGGGCTTCACTTGCTGACGCGCTCGACCTGCGGGAGCCCTTTGACGTCGTCCGGGGCCGCCGTCTTCGCCTCGAGCTCGGTGATCCGGCCCGCCAGCTCGCGCCGGGCGTCCTCCAGCTCGCAGCGCAGCAGCGCGATCTCCTCGACCGACGTGCGCACCTCTTCCTCCAGGTGCCCGACCTCGGTGGACAGGTGCAGCGACACCAGCGCCAGCACGACACCGGCGAGGAGGAAGACGAAGTTCGACGGCGTCTGCACGCCGGTGTGGAGGGCCAGGAACTCGGCGGCCTGCGGGACGACGGCGAGCACGACGACGCCGATGGCGACGACGAGCCACACGCCCGCGTACTTCTCCCGCAGCTTCCGCCGTCGCATCATCTCCAGGACGACGAACAGGACGACACAGGCGACGACGATGCTGAGGATGCGCCAACCGGCCATTTCCACTTCCCCTTACGCCGAGTCGGACGAGTCGACCGCCGGGCGGCGGCGCACCAGCGCCAGCAGCAGGGCGAGCCCGGCCCGGCTCAGGTAGACGGCCGACTTCACGGGCGAGTGGCTGGGCGTACCGGCCACCCGCTCCCGCATGACGACCGGGATCTCCTTGATGACCAGCTTGGCCCGGATGGCCATGACCAGCGACTCGACGGTGTCACCGAGGTACTCCGCCGGGTAGTAGCCGGCGAAGAGCCGGATGGCGCGTGGGCCCATCGCCTTGAACCCCGACGTGACGTCGGTGAGCTTGGTCTTCGCCAGCCGCGAGAACACGAGCGAGAGCGCGACCATGGCGTACTTGCGCGGCCCGCTCGCCTTGTACGAGCCCTTGCCGGCGAACCGGGAACCGATCACGATGTCCGCGTCGTCGAGACCGCGCAGCAGGGCGTCGAGCTCGTCCGGGTCGTGCTGACCGTCCGCGTCCACCTGCACGACGACGTCGTACCCGCGGGCGGCGGCGTAGCGGAAGCCCGTGCGCATCGCGCCGCCGACACCCAGGTTGACCGCGAGCCGCGCCACCTCGGCGCCGGCTGCGCGGGCGAGCTTGGCGGTGTCGTCGACCGAGCCGTCGTCGACGACCAGCAGGTCGCCGCCCGGCAAAGCACGTTTCACCTGCTGGATGACCGACGCGACGCTCGCGGACTCGTTGAGCGCGGGCATCACGATGAGCACCCGGCGGCTGGTCACGGATGTCGCCGAAGACACTGACACGCGATCACTCTAGCCCTTCACTTCCCGTGACCGGCCGCAGACCCTGGCGCCGCACCGGCCGTGACAACGCCCTGCTGGCCCTCGATCTCGTAGACGGTCGCACCCGGATTGCGGTACACCGGCTTGAAGCCGGGGTCGGACTCGATGTTGTCGAGGCCGACGCCGTTCTTCGTCGTCGACGTGACCTTGCCCGTGCCGATGAAGACGTAGCGCACCTTGAGGTCGGTGAGGACCTGGCGCACGCGCGGGTACTTGTGGATGTCGTTGAGGAACACGCTGAGGTAGCCGGCCGGGGTGCTCGGCTCGGCGCCGTAGAACGTCCACTCGACCGGCTGGACACCGTCGAGCGCGTACATCCACACGGAACCGTCCGCCTTGCCGTTCATCACGTGCTCACCCGGCGCGACGTGCGCGCCGAGCCAGTCGAACGCCTGGCGTTCGTCGTTGCTGACCGTCGGGCCGCCGCTGTAGTTCAGCTGCAGCCGGGCGGCGTTGCGGCCGATGTAACCGCCGCGGCTCAGACCGCCCACGACGAGGGCGAGCAGCACCACGCCGACCGCGACGAGCGTCGCGGGCCGGACGTTCGGCAGCCGGGTGGCCGCCTTGCCCGCGAACCAGCGGGCGGCGGTGTCGGTGAACTCGCCGAACGCGACCGCGCCGGCCAGCGGGACCAGCGCGCCGATCCGCCAGTGGTCGTTGTAGAAGATGCCGGTCAGGGTGTGGATGAGCGGCGTCTCCAGCGACACGGTGAACGCGAACAGCCCGCCGAACACGACGTACGCCGCGACCATCCACACCATCCGCCGGTGCTTGACCAGCAGGATGATGCCGACGAAGGCCGGCACGCCGATCCACCACTGCGGGAACGCCGCCATCGGCGAGAACGTGATCGTCTCGCCGAGGCCACCGCTGACCGTGGCGTCCGAGGCCCAGAACGCGCTCGTCACGCCACCGGCGTTGTAGAGCGACGGCAGCGCCAGCGGCAGCCCGCAGAGCACGGCCAGCCCGATCGTCGCCCCGAGCGAGGGCGCGGACCGGCGCCAGTCGATCCGCTCGAACCGGAACACCACGGCGAGCAGGATCAGCAGGAAGTACACGACGACGACGAACGCCACGCTGGTGTGCAGCCCGATCAGCCCGGCGACGGCGATCCCGATCGCCACGGGCCCGGCGATGCCCCGCGGGTGCAGCAGCAGGCGGGCCAGCGCCAGCGCGGCCGGGATCAGCGCGACCCCGGCGACGTACGGCCACAGCGGCCCGCGCCACAGCGAGTCGTACGGGAAGTTGGTGAACGACACCGAAACCGCCGCGGCCGCGCCGGCCGCGAGCGCCGGCATCCGCCACACGTGGCACATCGCGGCGACCCCGACCGGCACGCACAGGATCACCGTGAGCGCCGCCATGTTCAGCGTCGGCATCATCGCCAGGCCGGCCTTGTCGAAGACGAGGGCGAGCAGGGCGTGGTAGGTGTCGGGGTAGAAGTAGTTCGTCTGGTCAGGCAGGTTCGCGATCGTGCCGACGGTCGACGGCCGGGCGTCGCCGTGCTCGGCGATCCAGCGCACCAGGTTGGCGTGGAACGGCGCGTCCCAGCCCTGCTGGACCTGGTTGAGCCCCCGGGCGCCGCGCAGGAACGTGACGATCCCGACCAGGCTGCCGGCCAGGACGCCGGCCCCCATCAGCAGGTGCTCGCGTGGGGAGCGGGCGGGTGCGGCCGTGGCGGCGTCCTTTTCGGCCCAGTCCGGGTGCCGCCGGGCGGTGAAGCGGAGCACCAGGAACGACAGCCCGAACCCGGCCGCCGACAGCACCAGCGTCCACAGCGCGACGTCGAGGACGTTCCAGCGGATGCCCAGCCCGCCGAGCACCGGCACACCCAGGCTCACGAGGCCGAACGTCAGGAGCGGCGCGGCGGCGGCCAGCAGCCAGCCGCGCAGCCTGATCGCCGTTCCGAAGACGAGGCCAGGCAGCCAGAAGGCGAGCACGACCAGAAGTACGTTCATGGTTTCCGCTGTCCAACCTCACCGGCGTTTCACGCCGACCTGTCCCGGGTCCGGCCGGGGGTCACCCTACTGGGACGTCCGAAGCGGGCCGAACGTTGCCCGGCCGTCGCAACACGAACACCAAGACGACCACCAGACCCAGCGTGGGCCCCCCGGCCAGGCCGGCGACGGCCTTGAGGATCGGGTCGCCCGGGACCAGCAGCAGGGTCGCCGCGGTCGTGACCGCGACCACCGCCCACGTGACGAGCACCTTGTTCGCCTCTTTGCGGGCCACGAGCACGGCCGTCATCAGCTGCAGCGCCGTGAGCAGCACCGCGCCCCACACCATCCACGCCACCCACCAGCCCTGGGCGACGAAGTCCGAGCCGTAGAGCAGGGAGACCAGCCACGGCCCGATCAGCCAGCCGACCAGGGCACCGACCACGCCGACGACGATCGTGCCGAGCGCGCCGGCCGCGAGCAGCTTCCGCAGCCGCTGCCGCCCTTCCCCGGTGCCCGACAGCCGGACCACGGTCGGCACGGCGAGCGCCTGCAGCGGGGAAAGCAGCAGCAGCGGCACCCGGGACACCGTGAGCGTCGCGAAGAGCACGCCGACGCCGGCCACGGACCCGCCGGGCGCGAGCAGGCTCACCATCGCGGGGTAGCCGGTGATGACGCTGGCGGTCAGCGCGGCGCCGGTCAGCAGGATGAGGATCCGGCCGGTGACCGGCCCCCAGCCCTCGCCGTCGGCGTGCGGGTCGATCAGCCCGGAGACCGGCCGGACGAACAGCAGCCAGGCGAACGAGCCCGCGGCGGCCGCGATCGCGAACGTCGTGACGCCGGTGAGCCCGGCGGCGGCGATGCCGAGCAGCACGACCACCCGGACCGCGGCTTCGGCGACGACCAGTCCCGCGTACGGCTTGATCCGCTGCTGCCCGACGAGCAGGCCGCGGGCGGCGAACTGGCAGGCGAACGCGAGCGCCCCGCACAGCACGATGACGCCGAGCGCGGCGTTCCCGCCGTAGAGCCGGTCCGACAGCACCGGCACGACCAGCGTCAGCACCGCGACCACGGCGACGGTCACCGCGCCGACGGTCAGGGCCCGCAGCGCGGGCTTGCCGGCCTTGCCGCCGTCGAGCGCGGCGACCGCGGACTGGCGGGACAGCTCCTGCTCGAGCGGCGACAACGCGCTGCCGAGGCCCATCAGGATGCCCCAGAACGAGAGGTAGACCTTGCTGTTCACCGGGCCGAGCCAGCGCGTCGCGACCAGCGTCAGCACATAACCGAGCGCGATCGCGACCAGCAGCGAGATGCCGATCTTCCCGGCCGAGCGCCCGGTCTCCTTCGCCAGGCTGCGCCCGTCGGTCTCGTCGGTCACCGGCGAGCTCATCGTCCCCGCCGCCGGCGGGCACGCAGCGCCATGAGCAGGCCACGGACGGCACCCGCGCCGAAGCCGGCACCGAACACCGGCGCCAGCTTCGCGACGGCCTTGGCCTCCGCGGTGGTCGCGCCGAAGCGGGTCACGGCCGCACCGGCCGCGGCCGACCCCACGGCCGCGAGCGCCACGGCCGTCTTCGGCCGCCGCAGCGCCAGGCCGAGGCCCAGCACGCCGACGCCGAACGCGGCGAACAGGCCGTTGCGGGCGGGACCGGGCGAGCCGAGGTAGGAGTCCACGAAGGTCGTGCCGCGGAAGTAGGCCTGGGCGGCGAACTTCTTGAAGCTGTCGCGTCCGTGGTAGGTCGCGGAGAACTCCGGGGCCAGGAAGATGCGGTGCCGCTCGGCGATCCAGCGCAGCACGCCGGTGTCGTCGCTGGCGAAGCGGACGTCGTCGAACAGGGAAACAAAAGCGTCGGAAGCCGCCTCGAGCACGGCGCGCGGCGCGGTGAAGAATCCGGTGCCCTTGGGGAAGAGGTCGAACTCCTCGATGCCGAAGGACATCAGGCGCGGGTCCGCGCAGTACCGCCGCCACGGGATCTTCACGAGGCCTGCCATGAAGCCGGCGTACGGGTTGTGCTCCGAAGCGACGTTGACGTGCCCGTTCCACACCGCCCGTTCCGGGTGGTCCACCAGCTGGTCGCGCAGGAACGTCAGCGCGCCGGTGTCCACGACCACCCGGCTGTCGAGCAGCAGGATCTGCTGCCCGGACGCCTTGGCGATGCCCGCGCGCCGGGCCTCGAACCGGCCCGCGTTCGCCTGGCTCAGCACGGTGATGCCGTGGCGTTCGCGCAGGTCGTCGAGCCGCGACGGCGTGGCGTCGGTGCTGCCGTCGTCGACCACGACGACCTCGATCGGCCAGCTCGCGGCCGACGCCGAAGCGAGCAGCGCGCCGACACTGCGTTCGATCCAGTCCTGCTCGTTGCAGACCGGGATCACGACGCTGAGCGAGGGGAGGAGCGGGTTCGCACTCACCGTGCCGAGGCTACCCGGCGGTCCCCGCGCCGGGTCGGCCAGTATCCTTGCGCCACCGCACCCGACCAGAAATGGGCCTTCACGGTGATTTCCTTCATTCTCGGCACCACCGCGGAACTGATCAAGATCGCGCCGGTCTACCACGGGATCGCCGAGCGCGGGGTGCGGCCGAAGATCTGGTTCACCGCGCAGCACGTCGACGAGGTGGCCGACGTCCTCGCCGACCTGAAGATGCCCGAGCCGGACGTCTGGCTGGTGCCCGAGGACAAGGCCCACAACCTCGAGTCGCCCGCGCAGGTGCCGGGCTGGGCCGCGCAGGTGCTGCGCACCGCGTGGAGCCGCCGCCACGAGCTGCGCGCCGCGCTGACCGAGGACGGCCGCCCGCCGCTGGTGCTGGTGCACGGCGACACGTTCACCACGCCGTACGGCTCGCTGATCGGGAAGCGGATCCTCAAGTCCCGCGTCGGGCACGTCGAGGCGGGAGCGCGGTCGGGCAGCATCCTCTCGCCGCTGCCGGAGGAGCTGAACCGCAAGATCGCGGCGAAGATCGTCGACATCCACTTCGCGCCGAGCGCGCGTGAGGTGAACAACCTCCGCCACGCCCGCGGCGTCGTCGTGGACACCGAGGCGAACACCGCGATCGACGCGATGCGCCTGGCGATCAACCAACCGCTGGACGTGCCGAACCTGCCGGAGAAGTTCGGCCTGGCCACGCTGCACCGCTTCGAGCTGGTTTCGCGCCCGGACAAGTACCGCGAGGCGCTGGAAATCCTGCGTGAGCAGAGCCGCCAGATGCCGATCCTCTACATGGCCGGGGCGCCGGAGCGCGAGAAGATCCGCTCGCTGGGCATCGGGAACATCTTCGACGACCAGTTCATCGTCCAGCCGAAGATGCGCTACCTGAAGTTCCTGCCGCTGGTCGCGCGCGCCGAGTACGTCGTCACCGACTCGGGTGGTCTTTCGGCGGAGTGCTACTACCTCGGCCTCCCCTGCGCGGTGCACCGCGAGCGCACGGAGACGCCACAGCACCTCGGCGAGACGGTCGTCCTGACGGAAATGCGCGGCGACAAGCTGCAGAACTTCCTCGACACGTACCAGAACCGCCGCGGCGAGTCCTGGATGGACAAGTACCACCCGTCCGAGATCGTCGTCGACACCCTGGCGCAGCTCGGCTACTGCTGAGTCCGCCGTCCGGGTGACCTCCGGTTTCTCCGGTGGTCACCCGGGCAAAGTGTCGCCATGATCCACTTCGGACTGGCGGCGTTGCTGGTGGTGACCCCGCCCATCGACCAGAGCTCCATCCGTCAGGCGGCGCTCGACTCCGGGTTCCAGGAGACGTACGTCGGTGCGGCGGGCCCGATCGCGCGGACGATCCACGCGGAGTACGCCATCCCGGCGTCGGTGACGGTCGCGCAGTCGATCCTGGAGTCGAACTGGGGCCGCAGCAAGCTGTCCACGGCCGAGCGGAACTACTTCGGCTTCAAGTGCGTGACGCCGTCGAGCCCCGGATCGCTGGCGCTGCGCTGCGCGCAGTACCCGACGACGGAGTGCGTTCCGGCGCCGTGCCACCCGGTGGACGCGTATTTCCGCTCCTACGCCTCGATCGACGACTCGTTCCGCGACTACGGGCGGCTGCTGACGACGAGCGCGAACTACGCGGCGGCGCTGCCGGCGCGGACCGATCCCGACGCGTTCATCCGGGCGGTGGCGAAGAAGTACGCCACCGACCCGGAGTACGCGAACAAGGTGATCAGGGTGATGAACCGGTACGACCTGCGGCGCTTGGACGCCTAGAGCACCCGGCGGCCCGAGAGCGCGCGGCCCAGGGTCAGCTCGTCGGCGAACTCCAGGTCACCGCCCATCGGGAGGCCCGAGGCCAGCCGCGTCACGCTCAGGCCTGGGAAGTCGCGCAGCATGCGGACCAGGTACGTCGCCGTGGCCTCGCCCTCCGTGTTGGGGTCGGTCGCGATGATGATCTCGCTGATGTCGGCCTCGCCGATCCGCTTGAGCAGCTCGCGCATCCGCAGCTGCTCCGGGCCGATCCCCGACAGCGGGTCGAGCGCGCCGCCCAGCACGTGGTAGCGGCCCTTGAACTCACGCGTGCGCTCGACCGCCAGCACGTCCTTCGGCTCCTCGACCACGCAGATCACCGTGAGGTCGCGGCGCTCGTCGCGGCAGATGCGGCACTTCGGGTGCTCGGAGACGTTGCCGCAGATCTCGCAGAACTGCACGCCCTCCTTGACCTTGCCGAGCACGTCCTGCAGCCGCGAGATGTCCACCGGGTCCGCGGCCAGCAGGTGGAACGCGATCCGCTGGGCGCTCTTCGGCCCGACCCCCGGCAACCGCCCGAGCTCGTCGATCAGGTCCTGGACGACACCTTCGTACAAGTTCGTCAGCCGCCGAAGCCGAGGCTGCCGAGGTCCGGCATGCCGCCACCGCCGCCGAGCCCACCGGCCAGCGGGCCGAGCTTCTGTTCGGTGAGCTTCTGCGCGTTCGCCGACGCGTCACGCACCGCCGCGACGACCAGGTCGGACAGCGTCTCGACGTCGTCCGGGTCGACCACCTTCGGGTCGATCTTGAGGCTCTTCAGCTGGCTGTCACCGGAGACGGTCGCGGTGACCAGTCCGCCCCCGGCAGTGCCGGTGACCTCGGTGTTGGCCAGTTCTTCCTGGGCCTCGACGAGCTTCTGCTGCATCTGCTGCGCCTGCTGCATCAGCTGGGAAAGGTCGAAGCCGCCGCCGGGTTGGGCCATGATCGCACTCGGTCCTCTCTGCACGCCTGTGTCTCCACCAGGGTAGTCGCGCCACACGATGTGCCCGGCTGTGGCACCGTGGTGGCCGTGCGACGCGCGATTGCTCCCCTGCTGCTGGCCGCTGCCCTGCTGCTCACCGGCTGCGAAGAAGACACCCCGGCGGCGGCTCCCGTGACCACGCGGACGAGCACGCCGACGCCGACGACCGCGCCGCCCTCTGCGCCGCCTTCGCCGTCGACACCGCCGTCGACACCGCCGTCGTCGCCGTCCGCCACGCCGCCGGCCACGGCCGGGAAGGTGGTCGTCCTGGATCCCGGGCACAACGGCGGGAACGGCGCCCACCCGGCGGAGATCAACCGCCCGGTGCCTGCGGGACGCGGCGAGACCAAGCCGTGCAACACCACCGGCACCGCGACCAACGCGGGCTACGCCGAGCACGCCTTCACCTTCGACGTCGCCCAGCGAGTCGGGAAAGCTCTGGCGGACAAGGGAATCCGTGTTGTCTACACGCGACAGAACGACACCGGTGTCGGCCCCTGCGTCGACCGCCGGGCGGCGATCGGCAACGAGGCGAACGCCGACGCGGTCGTCTCCATCCACGCCGACGGCTCCGAAGCGGCCGGGGCGAACGGCTTCCACGTCGCGTATTCGTCACCGGCGCTGAACGCCGCCCAGGGAGCGCCGTCGACGCGCCTGGCGCAGACGTTGCGCGACACGATGCGCACGAGCGGCTTCAGCACGGCGAACTACATCGGCACCAACGGGCTGTCGGCCCGCGCGGACCTCGCCGGGCTCAACCTCTCGACCCGGCCGGTGGCCCTGGTGGAGTGCGGGAACATGCGCAACGCGGCCGAAGCGGCCCGGATGACGAGCGCGGACGGGCGGCAGCAGTACGCGGCCGCCATCACGGCCGCGATCGAGGCCTACCTGGCCTCCTGAGCTTCGAGGACGGCCTCGCCGTGCTGCGCCGCCCACTTCGTGAGGACGCCGATCGGCTCGACGAGGGTCCGGCCGAGGTCGGTCAGGGAGTACTCGACCCGTGGCGGCGCTTCGGCGTACGCGCGGCGGTCGACCAGGCCGTAGCCCTGGAGCTTGCGCAGCGTCTGCGTGAGGACTTTGCGGGAGATGCCGCCGATGAGGCCGGCCAGCTCGCCGTGCCGCCGCGGGCCGCGGCTGAGCGCGAACACGACGACGACCGCCCACTTGTCGGCGATGATCTCGATCGCCAGCCGGGCCGGGCAATCGGCGAGGAAGACGTCGCCGGAGAAGTCACCCATGGCACCAAAGGTACCGAGCGGTACCTGTCGGCTTCCTAGGCTCGGAACCATGGAACTCCCCGAAAGCTGCCACCGCCTGTTCGAGCGGCCGTTCAACGCCGTGCTGACCACCGTCGACCCGGACGGCTCGCCGCAGACCTCGATGGTCTGGGCCAGCCGGGAGGGCGACGAAATCGTCATGGGCATGGAGGGCCGCCGTGCCAAGGTGCGCAACATCCGCACCGACCCGCGCGTCACCGTGCTGATCGAGGACCACGACGGCCACGACGCGCGCGGCCTGCCCCAGTACCTGCTGGTCCGGGGCACCGCCCGGGTGATCGGACCGGACATCGCCGACGAGTTCACGGCGCTGATGGACCGGCAGGCCCGGCGGTACCTGGGTGTCGAGAAGTACGAGCTGGGCAACCAGGGCTCGCCGACGGCCGTGATCGTGCGGATCACGGCCGACCGGGTGACGGGCATCGGGCCCTGGGCGTCCTGACCCGCGCCTCCCGGACCCGGTCAGTCGAGGGGGCGGGCGCCGAGGTGCTCCGAGAGCAGTTTGCGGGCCACCTCGTCCGGGTCCTGGTCCGGCGGGGGTGGGGGCGGCGGCGGAGCCGGGCTGGCGTCCTCGTTGTAGAGGTCGTCGTCGTCCTCGTCGGAGGGTTCCGGGGGCAGCGGGATGTCCGGCTCGCTCGTCGTGACCTTGGGCCGGGCCGGCGCCGGCGGCCGCGCCGAGGGCGGGGGGGGGGGGGCGGGGCGGGCGGCCG
>NZ_JBEZYB010000052.1:0-55404 GCF_040638285.1 Amycolatopsis sp. NPDC026612 | reverse complement strand
TGGCCTCGTCGCGCAGGGCGAAACCCAATGCGCCCTGCGCGACGGCCGGGTCCTCGTTCCCCGTCTCCAGCGCGTCGCCCCGGCCGAAAGCCGCGCCGAAGAACACGGGACCGTCCTCATCACCGGCGGCACCGGCCTGCTCGGCTCACTCGTCGCCCGCCGGCTCGTCACCGAACACGGGGTACGCAGCCTCGTCCTCGCCTCGCGCCAGGGCGTGGACCAGGCCGACGAACTCCGCGCACTCGGCGCCGAAGTCCGCGTCGTCGCGTGTGACATCGGGGACCGCGACGAAGTCCGCACCCTCCTCGACGGCATGCCCGGCCTCACCGGCGTGGTCCACGCCGCCGGGGTCCTCGACGACGGCGTCCTGACCGCGCTCGACGAGAGCCGCCTGGACAGCGTGTTCCGCGCCAAGGTGGACGGCGCCGTCCACCTCGACGAGCTGACCCGCGACCTGACGATGTTCGTCCTGTTCTCCTCCGCCGCGGGCGTGCTCGGCCACGCCGGTCAGGCGAACTACGCCGCCGCCAACGGCTTCCTCGACGGTCTCGCCGCCCGGCGGCGGGCCCGGGGCGAGCCGGCCGTTTCCCTCGCCTGGGGGCTCTGGGCCGACGAGAGCGGGCTGACCGACGGCATCGACCGGGCGTACGCAGGCCGGGACGGCGTCGGGGCGCTCACCACCGGCCAGGGCCTCGAGCTGTTCGACCGCGCCCTCGCCGCCAACCGGCCCCTGCTCGTCCCCGTCCGCCTGGACCTGCCCGCGCTGCGCCGCCGGTCCACGGTGCCGCCGCTGCTGCGCGGCCTCGTCCGGCCGGTCCGGCGGGAAGCCCGCGCCGCCGGCTTCGCCCGGCGCGAGGACGTCGAAAACCTTGTGCGCACCGAAGCCTCGGCCGTGCTCGGCGGTGCCGAGATCGCCCCGGCACGCGCCTTCCGCGACGCCGGTTTCGACTCGCTCACCGCCGTGGACCTGCGCAACCGGCTCGCCACCGCGACCGGGCTGACGCTGCCCGCCACGCTCGTCTTCGACCACCCGGACCCGGCCGCGCTGGCCGCCCACCTGCATGGCGTCCTCACCGGCCACGCCCCGGCCACGACCGCCGAAGCGACGGCCCCGGTCGCCGAGCCGATCGCCGTCGTCGGCATGGGCCTGCGGCTGCCCGGCGGGGTCGACACCCCCGAAGCGCTCTGGGAGCTGGTCCGCGACGGCGTCGACGCGATCGGCGGGTTCCCGGAGGACCGCGGCTGGGACCTCACCGCCCTCTACGATCCCGACCCGGCGGCCACCGGCCACAGCTACACGCGCTCCGGCGGGTTCCTGCCCGACGCGGGGGTGTTCGACGCCGGGTTCTTCGGCATCTCGCCACGCGAAGCGCTGGCCATGGACCCGCAGCAGCGGCTGCTGCTGCAGACGTCGTGGGAAGCCCTCGAACGCGCGGGCATCGCGCCGACGTCGCTGCGCGGGCAGCGCGTCGGGGTGTTCACCGGCCTCATGTACCACGACTACGGCACCGGTGCGCCCGCCGACCCCGAGCTGGAAGGACTGCGCGGGACGGGATCGGCGGGCAGCGTCGCGGCGGGCCGGGTGTCCTACGTGCTCGGCGTGCAGGGCCCGGCCGTCGTGGTCGACACGGCGTGCTCGTCGTCGCTGGTGGCCCTGCACCTGGCCGCGCAGGCGCTGCGCGCGGGGGAGTGCTCGATGGCGCTGGCCGGCGGCGCGACCGTGCTCTCGACGCCGGAGGTGTTCGTCGAGTTCTCCCGTCAGCGGGGGCTCTCCGCCGACGGGCGGTGCAAGTCCTTTTCGGATGAAGCCGACGGAACGGGCTGGGCCGAAGGCGCCGGAGTGGTGGTGCTGCAACGGCTTTCCGACGCCGTCCGCGACGGCCGCGAAGTGCTCGCCGTCATCCGGGGCAGCGCCGTGAACTCCGATGGGGCCTCCAACGGCTTGACCGCCCCGAACGGTCCCGCCCAGCAGGCCGTCATCCGGCAGGCACTGGCCGCCGCCGGCCTCGAACCGTCCGAAGTGGACGCGGTCGAGGCGCACGGCACCGGCACGGTCCTGGGTGATCCGATCGAGGCCCAGGCGCTCCTGGCCACCTACGGCGCCGGTCGGGAAACGCCGCTGTGGCTGGGATCGCTGAAGTCCAACATCGGCCACGCCCAGGCCGCGGCCGGGGTCTCCGGGGTGCTCAAGATGATAATGGCCATGCGGCACGGTGTTCTCCCGCGCACCCTGCACGCCGAGTCGCCGTCGTCGCGGGTGGACTGGTCGGCCGGCGCGGTCGAACTGCTCGCCGAGAACCGGCCGTGGGACACCGGGAACCGGCCGCGGCGGGCCGCCGTCTCGTCGTTCGGGGTCAGCGGCACCAACGCGCACCTCGTCCTCGAACAGGGCCCGCCGCCGGCTCCGGTCGAGCCCGTCCCGGTGACCACGCCGGTGCCGCTGGTGGTGACCGCGCGCACGCCGGAAGCGCTCCGGGCGCAGGCGGCCCGGCTGGCCGGCGCGCTCGGCGACGACCTCGCCGGGACCGCGGTCGCGCTGGTCGGCACCCGGGCGGTGTGGGAGCACCGCGCCGTCGTCACGGCGGTGGACCGGGAGGCGGCGCTCGCCGGTCTCACCGCGCTGGCCGACGGCGTTTCCGCGCCGGACGTCCTCACCGGCGCTGTCACCGGCACCGGCACCGCCGGCCGCCTGACCTGGGTGTTCCCGGGCCAGGGCGCGCAGTGGGCGGGGATGGGGCGCGAGCTGTGGGCGTCGAACCCGGTGTTCGCGGCGCGGATGACCGAATGCGAAGCGGCCCTCGCTCCCCACGTCGGGTGGTCCCTGTCCGAGGTCGTTCGGGAAGCCCAGCCGCTGGCCGCGGTGGACGTCGTGCAGCCCGTGTCGTTCGCGGTGATGGTCTCCCTGGCCGCGGTGTGGGAGTCGCTCGGGCTGCGCCCGGACGCCGTCCTCGGCCACTCCCAGGGCGAGATCGCGGCCGCGTGCGTCGCGGGCGCGTTGTCGCTGCAGGACGCCGCGCGGATCGTCGCCGTGCGCAGCCGGATCATCGCGCACCGGCTCGCCGGGCACGGCGGCATGCTCTCGGTCGCCCTGGACGAGGCCGCGCTCCGCCTGCCGGACGGGGTCGAACTCGCGGCGGTCAACTCCCCGTCGTCGGTGGTGCTGGCCGGTGACCCGGCAGCGCTCGACGCACTGGAAGCGTCCTACCGCGCCCAGGACGTGCGGGTGCGCCGGATCCCCGTCGACTACGCCTCGCACACGGCCCACGTGGAACGCGCCGAAGCCGAACTGCTCGCCGCTTTGTCCGATGTGGACAGCAGGGCCCCGGAAACGCCGTGGTTCTCCACCGTCGGTGGCGAATGGATCAGCGCGGCGGTCCAGCCGGACTACTGGTACCGCAACCTGCGCGAGCCGGTCCGGTTCGCCGACGCCGTCACCACGCTGGCCGGCGCCGGGCACCGGGTGTTCCTCGAGGTGAGCTCGCACCCGGTGGTGACCGCCGCCATCCAGGAAACCGTGGCCGACGCGCTGGTGTGCGGCACCTTGCGCCGCGACGAACCGGAGAGCGACCGGCTGCTGCGGGCCGCCGCGGACCTGTTCACCCGCGGTGTCGCCCTCGACTGGACGCCGTTCCTGCCCGAAGCGGTCCCGGTCGCCCTGCCGACCACCGCCTTCCTCGGTGAGCACTACTGGCTGCGCCCCGCCCCGGGCGGCGGCCAGGACACCCTCGGTCACCCCGTGCTCGGTGCCGCGGTGGAAGACGCCGCATCCGGCGGAATCGTGTTCATCGGCCGGCTCTCCCGGGAAACCCAGCCGTGGCTGTCCGCGCACGCCGTGACCGGGACCGTGCTCCTGCCCGGTGCGGCGCTGGTCGAGCTGGCCGTGCGCGCCGGTGACCACGCGGGCACGCCGGTGGTGCGCGAGCTGGTCGTGGAAACCCCGTTGGTGCTGCCGGAAACCGGGACCGTGCCGATCCAGGTCGTGCTCGGCGCGCCGGACGACGACGAGCGAGCCGTCAGCATCCACTCCCACGACGACGGCGGCTGGGTCCGCCACGCCGCTGGGGTTCTCACCCCGTCGACCGCGGCGTCCACTGTGGACTTTTCGCCCTGGCCGCCGCCGGGAGCCGTCGAGACCGACCTGAGCGGCTTCTACGCCGACCTGGCCGACCGCGGCTACGAATACGGCCCGCAGTTCCAGGGCGTCACCCGGGCCTGGCGGCGGGACGACGACGTCTTCGCCGAGGTCGAGCTGCCAGGGGACGCCGACCCGCGGGGCTTCGGGATCCACCCGGCCCTCCTCGACGCCGCGCTGCACCCGCTGATCCCGGTGGCGGGGGAGGAGGTCGAGCTGCCGTTCGCCTGGACCGGGGTGACCTTGCACGCGACCGGTGCCACCGCCGCCCGCGTCCGGATCCGGCCCGCCGGGACCGGCACCGCGGTCGAGCTCGCCGACGGAACCGGCGCGCCGCTGCTGTCCGTCGCCGGGCTGGTCACCCGCCCGGTGGACCGGCTCCCGGCCCGCGAGCGCGATGGCGCGGCCCTGTTCGCGGTCGACTGGATCGAGCTGCCCCCGGGCGAAGCGACCGGCCTCGACGCCGAAGTGCTGGCGGTGGAAGGGATCCCGCTCGCCGACGTCCTGCGCCGGATCCAGGAGTTCGTCGCCGGGCCGGGGACCCGCCTGGTGGTCCGGACCCGCGACGCCGTCGCCACCCCGCACCCCGACCCCGCCGCGGCGGCGGTGTGGGGTCTCGTGCGCTCCGCCCAGGCCGAACACCCGGATCGGCTCGTCCTCGTCGACGGCGACCTGCCGGACGGCCGGCTCACCGCCCTCGGCGAGGACCAGTGCGCGGTCCGCGACGGGCGGGTCCTGGTGCCGCGGCTGGTCCGGTCCACGCGCGACGGACTGGACCTCCCGGACGGACCGTGGGTCCTGCGGACCGGCCGGACCTTCGACGATCTCGCGCTCGAACCGTCCCCCACGGAGGCCTTGCGGCCGGGCCAGGTCCGGGTCGCGGTCCGCGCGGCCGGGATCAACTTCCGCGACGTGCTCGCGGGGCTCGGCGTCGCGCTGGACCTCAAGAGCGTCGCCGGCGAAGGGGCCGGCGTGGTCGTCGAGGTCGGTCCCGACGTCGCGGGCTTCGCGGTCGGGGACCGCGTGCTCGGCCTGGTCACCCGCGCGTTCGAGCAGCTCGCCGTGGCCGACGTGCGCACCCTCGTGCCGATGCCGGCGGGCTGGTCGTTCGAAACCGCCGCGTCGGTGCCGATCGTGTTCACCACCGCCTACTACGGCCTGGCCGACCTCGCCGGTCTCCGGCCCGGCGAACGGGTCCTGATCCACGCGGCCGCGGGCGGCGTCGGCCTGGCCGCGGTGCAGCTGGCCCGCCACTTCGGGGCCGAGGTCTTCGCGACCGCCAGTCCCGGCAAGCAGCACCTCCTGCGCGAACTGGGGATCGACGACGACCACCTCGCGAACTCCCGGACGCTCGGCTTCGCCGCGAAGTTCGGGCCGGTCGACGTCGTCCTCAACTCCCTCACCGGGGAGTTCGCCGACGCGTCCCTCGGGCTGCTCGCCGAAGGCGGCCGGTTCCTCGAACTGGGCAAGACCGACCTGCGCACCGGGCTCGACGGCTACCGCGCCTACGACCTGCACGACGCCGGCCCGGAGCGGATCGGCGAGCTGCTGCGGGAAGTCCTGGCGCTGTTCGGGACCGGCGTGCTGGAGCCGTTGCCGGTCACCGCGTGGGACGTCCGCCACGCGCCGGCCGCCTTCCGGTTCATGGCGCAGGGACGGCACACCGGCAAGAACGTCCTCACCACCCCGCGTCGGCTCGACCCGGCGGGGACCGTCCTCGTCACCGGCGGCACGGGCCGGCTGGGCGCGCTGGTGGCCCGCCACCTCGTCACCCGCCACGGCGTCCGCGACCTGCTGCTGGCCTCCCGCCGCGGCCCGGCCGCCGACGGCGCCGCGGACCTCGTCGCCGAGCTGACGGCGGCCGGTGCGCAGGTCCGGGTCGTGGCCTGCGACGTCGCCGACCGCGACCGGGTGCGGGACCTGCTCGACGGGGTCCCCCTCACCGCCGTCGTGCACGCGGCCGGCGCGCTCGCCGACGGCGTCCTCGCCGCGCAGGATGCAGAACGGCTGGCCACGGCCTTCCGGCCCAAGGCCGACGCCGCGGTCGTCCTCGACGAACTCACCCGGGCGCACGACCTCGCCGCGTTCGTGCTCTTCTCGTCCGCGGCCGGCGTGCTCGGCGGGGCCGGGCAGGCCGGCTACTCGGCCGCCAACGCGTTCCTCGACGGCCTCGCCGCGCGCCGCCGCGCCGAAGGTCTGCCCGCCGTCTCGCTGGCCTGGGGACGGTGGGCCGACGAGAGTGCACTGACCGCCCACCTCGGCGCCGCTGACACGAGCCGGATGGCGCGCGCCGGCGTCGGCGCGCTGACCGCGGAGCAGGGGCTGCGGCTGTTCGACGAGGCGCTGGCCGGGCCCCGGATCACGGCCGTGCCGATGGTCTTCGACCCCGCGGCCCTGCGCGAACGAGCCCGCACCGAGACCGTGCCGCCCCTCCTGCGCGAGCTGGCGGGCCGGGGCCGCCGCACCGCCCGGACCGCTGCCCGCGCCGGGACGTGGACCGCCCGGCTGTCCCGGCTGGACGATCAGGCCCGGGTGGCCGCGCTGACCGAGCTGGTCACCGCCGAGGCCGCCGTCGTGCTGGGCGGCGGGGCCGCGGTGGCCGGCGGGCGGGCTTTCCGCGACGCCGGATTCGATTCGCTGACCGCGGTCGAGCTGCGCAACCGGCTCACCGCGGCCACCGGCGTGTCCCTGCCCGCGACCGCCGTGTTCGACCACCCGACCCCGGCCGCGCTCGCCGCGCACCTGCGGGACGCGCTGCTCGGCACGGTCGCCGCACCCGCTCCGGTCGCCGCCGCGGCAGCCGGCGAGCCGATCGCGATCGTCGGCGCCGGCGTCCGGCTGCCCGGCGGCGTGGACAGCCCGGAAGCGTTGTGGCGCCTGCTTTCCGCCGGCGTCGACGCGATCACGCCGTTCCCCGCCGACCGTGGCTGGACCGGCGTCGCCGGGGCCGGCGGTTTCCTGGCCGACGCCGGGCAGTTCGACGCGGCGTTCTTCGGCATCTCGCCGCGGGAAGCCCTCGCCATGGACCCGCAGCAGCGCGTGGTGCTGCGGACCGCGTGGGAGGCCCTGGAACGCGCGGGCATCGCGCCCACCTCGGTCCGGGGCACGGACGTCGGGGTGTTCCTCGGCGCCATGGCCCAGGACTACGGCACCCGCGTCCACGAAGCGCCGGCGGAGACGGCCGGGTTCGCGCTCACCGGCTCGTCGTCGAGCGTGCTCTCGGGCCGGGTCTCCTACGTGCTCGGCGCGACCGGCCCCGCCGTCACCGTCGACACGGCGTGCTCGTCGTCGCTGGTGGCCATCCACCTCGCCGCGCAGTCGCTGCGGTCCGGCGAGTGCTCGACGGCGCTGGCCGGTGGCGTGACGGTGATGGCGACCCCGGCGGCGTTCGTCGAGTTCGCCCGGCAAGGCGGCCTCTCCGCCGACGGCCGTTGCCGGGCCTTCGCCGACGACGCGGACGGCACCGGCTGGGCCGAAGGAGCGGGTGTACTGGTACTGCAACGGCTTTCCGACGCCGTGCGCGAAGGCCGCGAGGTGCTCGCGGTGGTGCGTGGCACGGCGGTCAACCAGGACGGCGCTTCGAACGGCCTGACCGCTCCCCACGGTCCGGCCCAGCAAGCCGTGCTCCGCCGCGCCCTCGCCACGGCCGGCCTGCGACCGTCCGAAGTGGACGTCGTCGAAGCGCACGGCACCGGGACCGTGCTCGGCGACCCGATCGAGGTCCAGGCCGTGCAAGCGGTGTACGGGACCGATCGGGAAACGCCGTTGTGGCTGGGGTCCCTGAAGTCCAACATCGGGCATGCCCAAGCCGCGGCCGGCGTGGCCGGGGTGGTCAAGATGGTGCTGGCGATGCGCCACGGCGTCCTGCCGTGCACCCTGCACGCCGGGACGCCGTCGTCGCGGGTGGACTGGACGGCCGGCGCGGTGCGGCTGCTGTCCGAACCCCAGGACTGGCCCGCGGGGGAACACCCGCGTCGCGCCGGGGTCTCGTCGTTCGGCGTCTCCGGCACCAACGCGCACCTCGTGCTCGAAGAGGCGCCCCCGGCCGCGGACCGCGAACCGGCACCGGACACCGTCGTGCCGCTGGTGGTTTCGGCGCGGTCGGCCGGGGCGCTGGCCGAACAGGCCGGGCGGCTCGCGTCCGCGCTGGCCGAGGGGGCCCCGCTGCCCGAGGTGGGCTGGTCGCTCGTGCGGACGCGGGCGGTGTGGGAACACCGCGCGGTGGTGACGACCGGCGACCGCGACGAGGCGGTCGAGGCACTGCGGGCCGTGCGGAGCGCGGGACCGGCCGAAGCGAACGGCACGGCCTTCGTCTTCGCGGGGCAGGGCGCGCAACGGCCGGGCATGGGGATGGAGCTGTACGCGCAGTTCCCCGCCTACGCCGAGGCGTTCGACGAAGTCTGCGCCGAGCTGGACCGCCACCTCGACCGGCCGCTGGCCGATGTGATCACCTCGGACGCGGTGCACGAAACGGCCTACGCGCAGGCGGGCCTGTTCGCCGTCGAGGTCGCGATGAGCCGGCTGCTGGCGTCGTTCGGAGTCCGGCCGGGCGTCGTGGCGGGGCACTCGCTCGGTGAGCTGTCGGCCGCGCACGTGGCCGGTGTCCTGACGCTCCCGGACGCGGCCCGGCTGGTCGCCGCCCGGGGCCGGCTGATGCAGGCGCTGGTGCCCGGCGGCGCCATGCTGGCCGTGACGGCGGCCGAGGCGGACGTCGAACCGCTGCTCGGCGAGGGCGTCTGGCTCGCCGCGGTCAACGGGCCCGCTTCGGTCGTCCTGTCGGGTACCGAAGCCGCGCTGGCGGCGGCAGCCGGGGAGCTGGCCGCGCGGGGGGTCGAGACGTCGGCGCTGCCGGTGCGGCACGCCTTCCACTCGGACCTGGTGGAGCCGGTGCTCGCCGAGTTCGCCGCCGAAGCCGCGCGGGTGGACTTCCACGAGCCGGTGCTGCCGCTGGTCTCGACGGTCACCGGGGAGCTCGCCGGTCCCGAGGTGACGACGCCCGAGTACTGGGTGACGCAGATCCGCCGTCCGGTCCGGTTCGCCGACGCCGCCGGGACGCTGCTGAGCGGCGCCCCCGGCACCGTCGTCGAGCTGGGCCCGGGCGGGGTCCTGACCGCGCTGCTGCGGGCCAGGGCCGACAGCACCGCCGCGGTCGCGCTCACCCGACGCGACCGGCCCGAACGCGTCACGCTGCTGGCCGCGCTCGCCACCCTGTTCACCCGTGGCGCCGACGTCGACTGGACCCCGTTCTTCCCGGCCGCCACCCGGCACCTCGTCCCGCTGCCCACCACGGTGTTCCGGGAGCAGCACTTCTGGCTCCACCCGGAGCCGGCGGCCGGGGACGCCGCCTTCTGGGCCGCGGTCGCCCGGGAGGAGCTGCCCGCCGGGGCCCCCGATTCGCTCGCCGCGGCGCTGCCGGACCTCGCGCGCTGGCACCGCGGGCGCCAGGCGGAGACCGCCGTGGCGGACTGGCGCCACCAGGTCACCTGGGAACGGCTGCCGGAGCCGGCGGCCCGGCCCGGCCGGTGGCGGGTGCTCGACGACGACGGCACGTTCGCCGCTCTCCACACTGCGGAGGACGCGGCCGACCACGTCCTGATCGTGTCCGACGGCCGGGTCGAGCACCTCCTGTCCCGGCTGCGGGACCTGCTCGCCGACCCGGCCGCCGGCCGGATCTGGGTCGTCACCCGGGGGGCGGTGTCCGTCGACGGAGAGCCCGCCGACCCCCGGGCCGCGCAGGTGTGGGGCCTCGGCCGGACGGCCGCGCTCGAACACCCCGGCCGCTGGGGCGGGCTGGTCGACGTCACCGCGGACGCCGACGACACCGCCGTCGGGCGCGCGATCGCGGTCCTCGGTGGTGAGGAGGACCAGGTCGCCGTGCGGACGCAGGGCGCCTTCGGCCGCCGCCTGATCCGCCGCAACTCCACTGTGGACGATTCAGCGTGGACTCCGCGCGGCACGGTCCTGGTCACCGGCGGGACCGGCGGCCTGGGCGCTCACCTGGCCCGATGGCTGGTGGACCGCGGCGCCGATCGCGTCGTGCTCGTGAGCCGGCGGGGCGCTCCGGCCGTCGAGCACGAGCGGATCACCGCCGTCGCCGCCGACGTGACCGACCGGGCCGCGCTCGCCGCGGTGCTGGCCGGCTACCCGCCGGACGCCGTCGTGCACGCGGCCGGGGTCTCGGGCGGCGCGGTGGCCGTCCAGGACCTCGACCCGGCCACGCTGGAGCGGGTGCTCGGGGCCAAGGCCGACGGCGCGCTGCTGCTGGACGAGCTGCTCGGGGACCGTCCGCTGGACGCGTTCGTCCTGTTCTCCTCGGTCGCCGCCACCTGGGGCGCGGCCGGCCAGGGCGCCTACGCGGCGGCCAACTGCACGCTCGACGCGCTCGCGGTGAACCGGCGGGCCCGCGGGCGCACCGCGGTTTCGATCGCCTGGGGTCCCTGGGACGGCGAAGGGATGGGCGCCGAAGACGGCGCCCGGGCCCGGTTCGCGCGTGGAGCCGTCGCCACGATGCGGCCCGAGCACGCCTTGACCGCGTTGGACCTGGTCCTGCGCGACGGCGAACCGGCCGCGGTCGTCGCCCCGGTCGACTGGCGCCGGTTCGTGCCGGTCTTCACCGCCGGCCGGCCGAGCCCGCTGCTGAGGGCCTTCGCCGAACCGGCCACCGAGCACCGGCCGCGGACCACGACAACCGACCTGGCCGAACTCACCGAACTCGTCCGCTCCGAGGCGCGGACCGTGCTGCGCGGGGCGGAAGTCGCGCCGCGGCAGGCGTTCCGCGACGCCGGGTTCGACTCGCTCACGGCGATCGAACTCCGCGACGCCCTGACCGCACGGACCGGGCTCGCGCTGCCCGCGACGACCGTCTTCGACCACCCGGACCCGATCGCCCTCGCCACCCACCTGCGAGCCGGACTCACCGGCGGCACCACGGCCGAGCCGGTGATCGCGGCAGCCGCGGACGGCGACGACCCGATCGTCGTGGTCGGCATCGGGCTGCGCCTGCCGGGCGACGTCGACAGCCCGGAAGCGTTGTGGGACCTGGTGTCCGGCGGGGTCGACGCGATCTCGGCGTTCCCCGCCGACCGCGGCTGGACCGGGACCGGCGCCGGTGGGTTCGTGCACGACGCGGCCCTGTTCGACGCCGGGTTCTTCGGCATCTCACCTCGTGAGGCGATGGCCATGGACCCGCAGCAGCGGCTCGTCCTGCGCACCGCGTGGGAGGCATTGGAACGAGCCGGGATCGCCCCGACGGCCCTGCGGGACGAGCCGGTCGGCGTGTTCGTGGGCGCCTCCGCGCAGCCCTATGGCACGGGCTCCGACCCGGACGGCTTCGGGCTGACCGGGGCGTCGTCCAGTGTGCTGTCCGGCCGGCTCTCCTACGTGCTCGGCCTGCGCGGGCCGGCCGTCACCGTGGACACCGCGTGCTCGTCGTCGCTGGTCGCGATCCACCTGGCCGCGCAGTCCCTGCGGACCGGCGAGTGCGGCCTCGCGCTGGCCGGCGGCGTGACCGTCATGACCACGCCGGCCGCGTACACCGAGTTCGCCCGCCAGGGCGGCCTCGCCGGGGACGGCCGCTGCAAGTCCTTCTCCGACGACGCCGACGGCACGTCCTGGGCAGAAGGCGCCGGAGTCCTGGTGCTGCAACGGCTTTCCGCCGCGCGCCGTGACGGCCGCGAGGTCCTGGCCGTCGTGCGCGGGACGGCGGTGAACTCCGACGGCGCGTCGAACGGCCTGACCGCCCCGAGCGGGCCGGCGCAGCAGGGGGTCATCCGGCAGGCGCTGGCCAACGCCGGGCTCACACCGTCCGAAGTGGACGTGGTGGAGGCGCACGGCACCGGCACCGCGCTCGGCGACCCGATCGAAGCGCAGGCCGTGCTGGCCACCTACGGCGCCGGCCGGGACACCCCGCTGCGGCTCGGTTCGCTGAAGTCGAACATCGGGCACACCCAGGCCGCGGCCGGGGTCGCCGGCGTCGTCAAGATGATCATGGCGATGCGGCACGGCGAGCTGCCGCGCACCCTGCACGTGAGCACACCGTCGTCCCGGGTGGACTGGACGGCCGGGAACGTGCGGCTGCTCACCGAGCCCGAACCGTGGCCGGCAGGCGAGCACCCGCGCCGCGCCGGGGTGTCGTCGTTCGGGGTGAGCGGCACGAACGCCCACCTGGTGCTGGAGGAACCACCCGCCGCCGGGATCGCCGAACCGGTACCGGATCCGGGCGTGCTGCCGGTCGTCGTGTCGGCGCGCTCGGCCGCGGGCCTCGTCGCGCAGGTCGACCGCGTGGCGAACTTCCTCGCCGGACAGGAGACCTTGGCCGCGCCCGCGTGGTCGCTGCTGCGGTCGCGGGCGCTGGGGGACCACCGCGCGGTGGTCCTTGCCGGAAGTCCCGGGCAGGCGGCCGAGTCGCTGCGGCTGAGCCCGATCCGCGGCGAAGCCGATCCGGCGCGCGCCGGGGTGGCCTTCGTCTTCACCGGTCAAGGCGCTCAGCGACCGGAAATGGGATTCACGCTGGCCGCGGAGTTCCCGGTGTTCGCGGCGGCGTTCGACGAGGTGTGCGCGGAACTGGACCGGCACCTGGACCGGCCGCTGCGCTCGGCGATCGGCTCCGAGCTGGTGCACGAGACGGCGTACACCCAGGCCGCGCTGTTCGCCTTCGAGGTCGCGGCGGTGCGGCTGCTGGCGTCCTTCGGAGTGCGGCCGCGCGTGGTCGCCGGGCATTCGCTCGGGGAGCTCACGGCGGCGTACGTGGCAGGAGTCTTCTCCCTCGAAGACGCGGCGATGCTGGTCGCCCACCGCGGGCGCCTGATGGGGGCGTTGTCCCCAGGGGGTGCGATGGTCGCGGTCGAAGCGTCCGAAGCGGACGTCGAGCCGCTGCTCGGCGAGGGCGTCTGGCTGGCCGCGGTCAACGGGCCGCGGTCGGTGGTCCTCTCCGGCGAGGCGGACGCCGTGCAGCGGGCGGCCGCGTCGCTGCCCGGGCGGACCACGGCGTTGCCGGCGCGGCACGCCTTCCACTCCGGCTTGGTCGAGCCGATGCTGGCCGAGTTCGCGCAGGTCACGGCGAAGGTGACGTACCGGGAGCCGGAGTTGCCGGTGCTCGCCGGGGAGGTGACGCGCGGGGAGTACTGGGTCGACCAGGTGCGGCGGCCGGTGCGCTTCGCCGACGCGCTGACCGCGATCACCGCCCACGACGTGGCGGCGGTGCTGGAGGTCGGTCCCGACGCGGTGCTGGCCGCGATGGTGCCCGACCCCGTGCCCGCGTTCGCGATCACCCGCCGGGACCGGCCCGAGCCGGCCACGTTCCTCGCCTCGCTGGCCGAACTGTTCGCCCGGGGTGCCGACGTCGGCTGGAGCCCGCGGTTCCCCGCCGGGTTGCCGATCGTGCCGGTCCCGACCACGGCGTTCCAGGAACGCCGGTACTGGCTCAAGCCCCCGGCGCCGGAGACGCCGTCCTCGCGCTACCGCGTCGAATGGGAGCAGGTGCCCGCGGCGGGGGCACAGATCGCGGGCCGCCGCTGGCTGGTCGCCGCGGCCGGGGACGACCTCGGCGTCGCCGCGGCACTGCGCGCCCGGGGCGCCGAAGTGGTCCCGCTGACCTGGGAGGACGGCCGCGAAGCGACCACCCGCTGCATCGACGGGGCCGGCCCGCTCGACGGTCTGGTCCTCGTCACCGGAGCGGCCGACGCGGCCACCGCCCTGCCCGCGGTGCAAGCCGCCTTGACCGCCGCGGCACCCACCCCCGTGTGGGTGGTCACGCGCGGGGTCGCGGAGCCGGCGGTGGCCCAGGTCTGGGCGCTGGGCCGCACCGCCGCGCTCGAGCACCCCACACGCTGGGGCGGCCTGGCCGGCCTCGATGGCCCGGACGCCGCCGACCTGCTGCCCGCCGTGCTCACCGGCGCCGAAGACCAGGTCAGCTTGCGCGCGAACGGCGTCTTCGCCCGCCGCCTGGTGCCCGACGACACCGCGGCTCCCGGCGAGGGCTGGATCCCCCGGGGAACCGTGCTCGTCACCGGCGGGGGCGGCACGCTGGCCCCGCACCTGACCCGCTGGCTCGCCGACGCCGGCGCCGGCCACGTCGTGCTGCTCGGCCGCGGCGCCCCGGTGGTGCCCGGCCGGCCCGGGTGCCGGGTCACGGCGGTCGCCTGCGACGTCACCGACCGCGCGGCGCTCGCCCGCGTGCTCGAGCAGCACCCGCCGGACGCGGTCGTCCACGCCGTCGGCGCGTCCGGCGGACCGGCCGGCGTGACCGAGCTGACCCCCGCCGACCTGACCGACGCCCGGGTGACCGGCGCGGTGCACCTCGACGAGCTCCTGGGCGACCGGCCGCTCGACGCGTTCGTGCTGTTCTCCGCCACCGCGGGGGTCTGGGGCGCGGCCCGGCGCGGGGCGTTCGCCGCGGGGGCGGGGTTCCTCGACGCCTTCGCCGAGCACCGCCGGTCCCGTGGCCGTACGGCGCTGTCGGTCGCGTGGGGTACCTGGGCCACCGGCGCGCTCACCGCCGAGGCACGGCAGCACCTCGACCGGCAGGCACTGTCCACGATGGACCCCGATACCGCGCTTTCCGCGCTGCGCGCGGCCTCCGCGACGGGGCGCCCCAGCGCCGTCGTCACCGCGATGGACTGGCCGCGGTTCGGGGCGCTGTTCACCGCGGCGCGACCGAGCCCGCTGCTGGCCGGGTTGTTCGGCGCCGAGACCGAGCCGGAAGACCCCGGAGCCGCCGACGCGTTGCGCAACCGCCTGCGCCCGCTCGACGGCGAGGGCCGGCGCACCGCGCTCACCGAGCTGGTCCGCGCCGAGGCCACCGCCGTGCTGGGCACCGACCCCGGGCCGGCGCGGCCGTTCCGGGACGCGGGGTTCGACTCGCTGACCGCGGTCGAGCTGCGCCGCCGGCTCGCCGCGGCGACCGGTACGGCACTGCCGGCGACCGTCGTGTTCGACCACCCGACCGCGCAGGCGCTGGCCGAGCACCTCGCCGGCGTCCTGACGATCCCGGCGTCCACTTTGGACGAGCTGCTCGACTCGCTCGACCCGGCCGCGCTGGACGAGCGGACCGCCGCGAAACTGCGGCGGTTCCTCGACGCGAGCGCCGCCCCGAAGCAGGTCAACGACGACCTCGATGCCGTCACCGCCGACGGCCTGTTCGACTTCCTCGACCGAGAGCTCGGTCGGCCGTGAACCCGAAGGTGCGCCGTGGACGTTGACGACAAGGTGCTCGACTACATCAAGCGGACCGTGGCCGAGCTGCGCCAGACCCGCGCCGAGCTCGCCGACCTGCGGGCCGGGACGGCCGAGCCGATCGCCGTGGTCGGCATCGGCGTCCGGCTGCCGGGCGGTGTCACCAGCCCGGACGCGCTCTGGGACCTCGTCGCCGGCGAGGTCGACGCCGTCACGGACTTCCCGGCCGACCGCGGCTGGGACGTCGACGCCGTCTACGACCCCGACCCGGACGCGTCCGGCAAGACCTACACCCGCTCCGGCGGCTTCCTGCACGACGCGACGCTGTTCGACCCCGGCTTCTTCGGCATCTCGCCGCGGGAAGCCCTGGCGATGGATCCCCAGCAGCGGCTGCTGCTGCAGACCTCGTGGGAGGCGCTCGAGCGCGCGGGCATCGACCCGTCGACGCTGCCGGGCAGCCGGACCGGCGTGTTCTTCGGCGCGGCCGCGCAGGGGTACGGAGCTCAGCTGCGCGAGTCCGCGGGCGCGGACGGCTACGCGCTGACCGGGTCGTCGTCCAGCGTGCTGTCCGGGCGGGTCGCCTACGTGCTCGGGTTGCGCGGTCCGGCCGTCACGCTGGACACCGCGTGTTCGTCTTCGCTGGTCGCGCTGCACCTGGCCGCCCAGTCGCTGCGGGCCGGGGAGTGCTCGCTCGCCCTCGCCGGCGGGGCGACGGTGATGGAGACGCCGAGCATCTTCGTCGAGTTCTCCCGCCAGCGCGGCCTGTCCGCGGACGGCCGCTGCAAGTCCTATTCGGACACGGCCGATGGCACGGGCTGGGGCGAGGGGGTCGGAGTGCTGGCGCTGCAACGGCTTTCCGATGCGCGCCGCGAAGGCCGTCCGGTCCTGGCCGTGGTGCGTGGGAGCGCGGTCAACGCCGACGGCGCGTCGAACGGCCTGACCGCCCCGAACGGCCCGGCTCAGCAGGAAGTCATCCGGCAGGCCCTGGGTAGTGCCGGCCTGTCACCGTCCGAAGTGGACGCCGTCGAGGGGCACGGGACCGGCACGACCCTCGGCGACCCGATCGAGGTGCAGGCGCTGCTGGCGACGTACGGCGCGGGCCGCGAAACGCCGCTGTGGCTGGGTTCGCTGAAGTCGAACGTCGGCCACACCCAGGCGGCGGCCGGGGTGGCCGGCGTGATCAAGATGATCCTCGCGATGCGTCACGGCGTGCTGCCGCGGACCCTGCACGTCACCGAGCCGTCGTCCCGGGTGGACTGGAACGGCGTCCGGCTGCTGACCGAGGCGCGGCCGTGGCCGGAGACGGGCCGGCCGCGGCGGGCGGGGGTCTCGTCGTTCGGGGTGTCGGGGACGAACGCGCACGTCGTCGTCGAGCAGGTCGCGGACGAGCCCGAGCAGGCGCCGGCCAGCGGTGTCGTGCCGCTGGTGGTGTCCGCGCGCTCGGCCGCGGGCCTGACCGAGCAGGCGGCGCGGCTCGCGGACTTCCTGGAAACCGGGGCGGACCTGGGTGCGTCGGCGGCGGCGCTGGTGCGCACGCGAGCGCGGTGGGAGCACCGGGCGGTCGTCTGGGCGGCGGACCGCGCGGCGGCGATCGCGGCGCTGCGGGACGTCCGTGGTCGCGAGGCCGCACCGGCGGAGCCGGCGTTCCTCTTCACCGGCCAGGGTGCTCAGCGACCGGAGATGGGCTTCGAACTGGCTGCGGAGTTCCCCGTGTTCGAGGCGGCGTTCGACGAGGTGTGCGCCGCCTTCGACGCGCACCTGGACCAGCCGCTGCGTTCGGCGCTCGGTTCGGAGCTGGTGCACGACACGGGGTATGCGCAGGCGGGGTTGTTCGCGTTCGAGGTCGCCCTGCACCGGCTGCTGGCGTCCTTCGGGCTGCGGCCGCGCACGGTCGCCGGGCATTCGCTCGGCGAGCTGACGGCGGCGTACGTGGCGGGGGTGTTCTCGCTCGAAGACGCGGCGATGCTGGTCGCGGCGCGCGGACGGCTGATGGCCGAGCTGCCGCCCGGGGTGATGGTCGCGGTGCCGGCGTCCGAGGCGGACGTGGCGCCGGTGCTCGGCGACGGCGTCTGGCTGGCCGCGGTCAACGGCCCCGAGTCGGTGGTGCTGTCCGGTTCCGCATCGGCGATCGACGCGGCGGTGGCGCGGCTGCCGTACCGCACGAAACGGCTGCCGGTGGCGCACGCGTTCCACTCGGGACTGGTGGAGCCGGTGCTGGCGCCGTTCGCCCGGGTCGCCGCCCGGGTGACCTACCGGGAACCCGCGCTGCCATTGGTGTCCACTGTGTCCGGTGCGATGGCGGGCCCGGAGATCCGGTCGGCGCAGTACTGGGTGGACCAGATCCGCTCGACGGTGCGCTTCGCCGACGCACTGGCCGCGCTGCCGGCGTCGGTGCTGCTGGAGGTGGGGCCCGACGCGGCGCTCACGGCGACGGCACCGGACGTGGTGCCGTTCGGCCGTCGCGGACGGCCGGAGGTGGCGGTGTTCCGCGCGGGGCTGGCGGAGGCCTTCACCCGCGGCGTGGCCGTGTCGTGGGAACCGGCGCTGCCGCCGGTGACCGGCCGGGTCACCTTGCCGACGACGGCGTTCCAGCAGGAACGGTACTGGCTGACCCCGGGCAAGCCGGCCGACGCGACCGGACTCGGCCTGGACGAGGTGACGCACCCGATCCTGGCCGCGGCCCTGGAGGACCCGGCAACGGGCGCACTCACCCTGACCGGTCGCCTGACGGCGGAGGCGGACTCGTCGACGTGGCTGGAGCTGGCGTTCCAGGCCGGTGACCGAGCCGGAACTCCGGTGGTCCGCCGGCTGACGGCGGAACGCCGCCTGGCCCTCGCGCCGGGAACCCGGGTGCCGGTGCGCGTGGTCGCCGGCCCGGAGCACTCGGGCCGACGCGAACTGGAGATCCACACCCGCCCGGCCGGGGCCACCTGGGTGCGGTGCGCCACCGGCACACTGGCCGTGGCGAAGCCGGCCGGCACCGAGCCCCGAACCGGGGAAACCGGTTCTGAAGTCGCCCTCCCGGCCGGCGTCGATCCGGAGACCTTCTCGCTGCACCCCGCGCTGCTCGCCGCCGCACTCGCGCCGCTGGGCGGGCAGGCCGCGGAATGGACCGATGTCGTCCTGCACGCCACCGGTGCGCGCGCCGCCCGAGCCCGATACGACGGCCGGTCCCTCACCTTGCGGGATCCCGCCGGCGCCCTGATCCTCTCCGCCGGGTCCGTGACGACCGCGCCGGTTCCGCTCGCCGAAACCACCGCCGACTCCCTCTTCGCCGTCGAATGGCGGCCGGCCGAACCCGGCACCGTGGTGCCCCCGGCGATCTTCGAACCCGGTACCGGCGACCTGCGCACCGTGCTCGCCGAGACCCTCGCGGCCCTGCAAACGGCCGAGCGCCTGCTCGTCGTGACCCGCAACGCCCACGGCCCCGACCCCGATCCCGTCGCGACGGCCGTCTGGGGGCTGGTCCGCTCCGCGCAGACCGAGCACCCGGGCCGCTACCTCCTCGCCGACGTCGACACCGCCGAACGGCCCGAAGCACTCGTCGCGGCTGGTGAAGAGCAGTGCCGGATCTCCGGGGGAGAACTGCTGGTTCCCCGCCTCGTCCGCGCGTCCCCCGAGCCCGAAGACCGCCGGCTCGACCCGGAGGGCACCGTTCTCGTCACCGGTGGCACCGGCATGCTCGGCTCGGCGGTCGCGGAGTTCCTCGCGCGCGACCTCGGCGTGCGCCACCTCTTGCTCGCCTCCCGCCGCGGCCCGGCGGCCGAAGGCGCCGCCGAACTGGTGGCTCGCCTGGCGGCCGCCGGCGCGGAAACCGACATCGCCGCCTGTGACACCGCGGACCGCGACCAGGTTCGCGCTCTTCTCGCCCGGGTGCCGGAAACCGCCCCGCTCACCGCGGTCGTGCACACCGCCGGCGTCATCGACGACGGCCTCCTCGGCGACCTCGACCCCACCCGGCTCGACACGGTGCTGCGGGCCAAAGCCGACTCCGCCGCGCACCTCGACGAGCTGACCCGCGGGGCGGGGCTCGCCGCGTTCGTGCTCTTCTCCTCCGCCGCCGGTGTACTCGGCGGGGCCGGCCAGGCCAACTACGCCGCCGCCAACGCCTTCCTCGACGGCCTCGCCGCCCGGCGCCGGGCCGCCGGCGACACCGCGATCTCCCTCGCGTGGGGGCTGTGGGCCGGAGACGGCCGCATCTCCGGCGCCGCCGACGCCGCCCGCATGGCCCGCGCCGGGTTCGGCGCCCTCGACCGCGACCACGGCCTGCGCCTCCTGCGCACCGCGCTGACCTCGGCGAAGTCCGTGCTCGTCCCGATGGCCCTCGACCTGCCCGTCCTGCGCAAACGCGCCCAGGCCCAGGGTGTTCCGCCGTTGCTGGCCGAGCTCGTCGGTCCGGTCCGGCGCGTCGCCACGCAGGCGAACCGGCACGCCGACGTCGACCAGCTCACCAGCCTCGTGCGCGAAGAAGCCGCTGCCGTCCTCGGCGGCGCCGTCGCCGCCACGCAGGCGTTCCGCGACGCCGGGTTCGACTCCCTCACCGCCCTCGAACTGCGCAACAAGCTCGCCGACCGCACCGGCACGTCCCTGCCGTCCACCGTCGTCTTCGACCACCCGAACCCGCGTGCCCTCGCCGAGCACCTGCACGCCGAACTCGGCGGCGCGCCCACCACCGGCGCCGCGACAGCCACCACGACCACCGACGACCCGGTCGTCATCGTCGGGGTCGGGCTGCGGCTGCCGGGTGGCGTCGAGAGTCCCGAGGCGCTCTGGGACGTCGTCGACGGCGGGGTCGACGCCCTCTCGCCGTTCCCCGCCGACCGCGGCTGGGACACGACCGCCCTCGGCGGCATCGCTCCCCTCGGCGGCTTCCTCGCCGGTGCCGGCCGGTTCGACCCGGCGTTCTTCGGCATCTCGCCCCGCGAAGCCCTCGCGATGGATCCGCAGCAGCGCCTCCTGCTCCAGACGTCCTGGGAAGCTCTCGAACGCGCCGGGATCGCCCCGACGTCGCTGCGCGGCCAGGACGCCGGGGTGTTCTTCGGCGCCTCGGCCCTCGGCTACGGCATGCGCGGCCCCGGCTTCGCCGACGAAACCGCCGGGTTCGCCATGACCGGCGCCTCGGCCGGCATCATCTCCGGCCGGGTGGCCTACGTCCTCGGCACGCGCGGACCCGCCGTCACCGTGGATACCGCCTGCTCGTCCTCGCTGGTCGCGGTGCACCTGGCCGCGCAGTCGCTGCGCTCGGGCGAGTCGTCGCTCGCCCTCGCCGGCGGGGCGGCGGTGATGGCCACCCCGGCCGCCTTCACCGAGTTCGCCCGGCAGGGCGGGCTCGCCGCGGACGGCCGGTGCAAGTCCTTTTCGGACGACGCAGACGGCACCAGCTGGGGCGAAGGCGTCGGGGTCCTGGTGCTGCAACGGCTTTCCGACGCACTCCGCGACGGCCGCGAGATCCTGGCCGTCGTCAAGGGCAGTGCGGTCAACTCCGACGGCGCTTCCAACGGACTGACCGCGCCGAACGGCCCCGCCCAGCAGGCGGTGCTTCGGCAAGCACTGGCCAACGCCGGTGTCACGCCGTCCGAAGTGGACGTCGTCGAGGCGCACGGTACCGGCACCACCCTCGGCGACCCGATCGAAGTCCACGCGCTCCAAGCGGTCTACGGCCAAGACCGCGAGACGCCGTTGCGGCTCGGCTCGCTGAAGTCGAACATCGGCCACGCGCAGGCCGCGGCCGGGGTCGCCGGGATCGTGAAGGTGCTCATGGCGCTCCGGCACGGCGTGCTGCCGCGCACGCTGCACGTCACCGCACCATCGTCCCGGGTGGACTGGAGCGCCGGCGCGGTCCGGCTGCTCACCGAGGCCGAGGAGTGGCCGCGCGGGGACCGGCCGCGCCGGGCGGGTGTGTCGTCGTTCGGCGTGAGCGGCACCAACGCGCACGTGGTGCTCGAAGAGCCGCCCGCCGCACCGGAACCCGCACCGGTCGCCGACACCGGTGTGGTGCCCGTGATCGTGTCGGCCCGTTCGGCCGCCGGCCTGGCCGCGCAGGCCGAGCGGGTCGCCGGCCACCTCGGTGGCCAGGACACCCTCGCCACCTCGGCGTGGTCCCTGCTGCGAACCCGCGCGCCGGGGGACCACCGGGCCGTCGTCCTGGCCGCGTCCGCCGCGGAGGCCGCGGACCGCCTGCGCACCGGCGCGATCCGGGGCGTCGTCGATCCCGCACGGGACGGTGTCGCGGTCCTCTTCACCGGCCAGGGTGCGCAGCGGCCGGAGATGGGCTTCGGGCTGGCGGCGGAGTTCCCGGTGTTCGCGGCGGCGTTCGACGAGGCGTGCGCCGCCTTCGACGCACATCTGGACCGGCCGTTGCGCGACGCGATCGCCTCGGATCTGGTGCACGAAACGCGGTACGCGCAGGCCGGGCTGTTCGCCGTCGAAGTCGCGATGGCGCGGCTGGCCGCGTCGCTCGGGGTGCGGCCGCGCCTGGTGGCCGGGCATTCGCTGGGCGAGCTGACCGCGGCGCACGTCGCCGGGGTGTTCTCGCTGGCCGACGCGGCGATGCTCGTCGCCGCGCGGGGCCGGTTGATGCAGGAGCTACCACCGGGCGGCGCGATGGTCGCGGTCGCCGCGTCCGAAGCGGACGTCGAAGCGGTGCTCGGCGACGGCGTCTGGCTCGCGGCGGTGAACGGGCCCCGGTCGGTTGTGCTGTCCGGCGAGGCAGCCGCCGTACACGCGGCCGCCGCGCGACTGCCGGTCAAGACGACCGCGCTCACGGTGAGCCACGCGTTCCACTCCGGACTCGTCGAGCCGATGCTCGCCGAGTACGCCGAAGTCGTCCGCCGCGTCGAGTTCCGCGAGCCGGTCGTGCCGCTGGTGTCCACGGTGACCGGTGCGCTCGCCGGAGAAGAGCTGTGCACGCCGGAGTACTGGGTCGATCAGGTGCGCCGCCCGGTGCGGTTCGCCGACGCTGTCGCCACCGTGCTGGACGCGTCGGTCGCGGCGATCCTGGAAGCGGGCCCGGATGCGGCGCTGACCGCCGCCGTCGCGGACTTCCCGGACGCGCCGCCCGCCGTCGCGCTGGCCCGCCGCGACCGGCCGGAGGCCGAGACCACGCGCACCGCACTGGCCACCCTCTTCGCCCACGGCGTCCCGGTCGACTGGACACCGCTGTTCCCCGCCGGGCTCCCGATCGTGCCGGTGCCGACGACGGCGTTCCAGGAGCGGCACTTCTGGCTGACCACCGGGTCGGCCGGCACCGGCGTCCGGTCCGTCGCGCACCCGCTGCTCGGCGCCGAAGTCGCGAACGCCGCCACCGGCGGGGTCGTGCTGACCGGGCGGGTCGCCCGCGACACCCACCCGTGGCTGGCCGACCACGCGATCGAAGGCGTCGTCGTCGTTCCCGGCACGGCGCTGGTCGAGCTGGCCGTGCAGGCCGGTGACCGCGTGGGCCGGCCCGTCGTGGGTGAACTGGTCGTGGAAGCCCCGCTGCGCCTGACCGACGCGCCCGTCACCGTCCAGGTGAGCGCCGACGGCGACGGCACGGTCGACGTCTATTCCCAAGTGGACCGTGGGGAGTGGACCCGCCACGCCACCGGCACCTTGACCGCGGACGCACCGGCGGTGACCACGCCGGTCGACTGGCCCCCGGCCGGCGCCGAGCCACTGGGCACCGGCGACTTCTACGACGTCCTCGCCGGCCACGGTTACGACTACGGGCCCGCGTTCCAGGGCGTGACCGCGGCGTGGCGTCGCGGCGAGGAACTGTTCGCCGAGGTCGTGCTGCCCGAGGGCCTGGACGCCGGTGGGTTCGCCGTCCACCCGGCGCTGTTCGACGCCGCTCTGCACCCGACCATCCTGGACGCGGGCGACGCGGTCTCCCTGCCCTTCGCCTGGACGGACGTTGCCGTGCACGCCACCGGCGCCACCGCGGTGCGCGCGTGGCTGCGGCCCACCGGTGGCGGGCTCGCGGTCGACCTTACCGACGCCGCCGGCCGGCCGGTGCTGTCGGTCGGTTCGCTGACCACCCGGCCGGTCCCGCGGGCCGCGCTCGCCCGCCCGGCGGACGACGCCCTCTTCCGCCTGCACTGGAAAACTCTGCCTCTGAACAGCGGCGCCAACCCTCCCGAGTGGACACTTCTCCGCCTCGAGGCCGTGGCAGGCGAAGAAAGCCGCCGCGTGCGCGAGCTGACCGGCCGCGTCCTGACCGCGGTCCAGGAGTTCCTGGCCGGGGCACCGGCGGACACGCGGCTGGTCGTCGTCACGACCGGTGCGGTCGACCTCGACGGCCCGCCGGACCCGGCCGCCGCGGCGGTGTGGGGCCTCGTGCGCAGCGCGCAGACCGAGAACCCGGGCCGCCTGGTCCTGGTCGACGGCGAACTCCCGGCCGGCCTGCTCGCGACGCTGGCCGCCAGGGGGGAGGACCAGTGCGCGGTGCGGGACGGCCGGGCGTGGGTGCCCCGGCTCGTCCGCGACACCGCCGAAGGTCTCGAGCTCCCCGCCGGGGACGCGTGGACGCTGCGGACGTCGGGCGGGACGTTCGACGACCTCGCGTTCGTCCCGTCCACAGTGGAACGACTGACGGCCGGGCAGGTGCGCGTCGCGGTGCGCGCGGCCGGGGTGAACTTCCGGGACGTGCTGTCCGGGCTCGCGGTCGACGTCGGCGCGGCCGGGATGGGCGGCGAATGCGCCGGGGTGGTCACCGAGGTCGGGCCCGGCGTGCGGGAACCGGCCGTCGGCGACCGGGTGCTCGGCATGGTGCCCGGCAGCTTCGCCCCGCAGGTCATCGCGGACGCGCGCACGCTCGCCCGGATTCCGGCCGGCTGGTCGTTCGAGCGGGCGGCGTCGGTGCCGGTGGCGTTCATGACCGCTTGGTACGCGCTGGTCGACCTGGCCGCTGTGCGACCCGGCGAGCGGGTGCTGGTCCACGCCGCGGCCGGCGGTGTCGGCATGGCCGCGGTTCAGGTCGCCCGGCACCTCGGCGCCGAGGTGTACGCGACCGCGAGCCCGGCCAAGCAGCACCTTCTGCGGGAGATGGGTGTCGCCGAGGATCACATCGCGAACTCCCGGACCCTCGGCTTCGCGGACGCGTTCGGCGAAGTGGACGTGGTGCTCAACTCCCTCGCGGGCGAGTTCGTGGACGCCTCGCTGGGGCTGCTGGCCGAGGGCGGCCGGTTCCTGGAGATGGGCAAGACCGACATCCGGACCGGCGTCGACGGCTACCGGGCGTTCGACCTGCCCGAAGCCGGCCCGGTGCGGATCGGTGAACTGCTGCGCGAGGTCCTCGGCCGGTTCGGGACCGGCGACCTGCGGCCGATCCCGGTCACGACGTGGGACGTCCGTCGGGCGTCCGAAGTGTTCCGGGTGATGGCGCAGGGCAAGCACGTCGGCAAGAACGTCCTGACCCTGCCGCGTGCCCTCGATCCGCAGGGCACGGTGCTGATCACCGGCGGCACCGGCATGCTGGGCTCGCTGCTCGCCCGGCACCTGGTCACCGAACACGGCTTGCGCAACCTGGTGCTCGCGTCTCGCCGGGGCGAGGACACCGAGACCGCCCGTGAACTCCGGGAACTCGGTGCCGACGTCCGCGTGGTCGCCTGTGACACCAGCGATCGCGAAGCCGTGCGCTCGCTGGTGGACGCCGCAGGACCGTTGACCGGTGTCGTGCACGCGGCGGGGGTCCTCGACGACGGCACACTGTCCTCTTTGGACGCTGACCGCCTCGACCGGGTCTTCGCGCCGAAGGTCGACGGTGCGATCCACCTCGACGAGCTGACCCGCGACGCCGACCTCGCGCTGTTCGCCGTCTTCTCCTCGGTCGCCGGGGTGCTCGGCGCCGCCGGGCAGGCGAACTACGCGGCCGCGAACGCCTTCCTCGACGCGCTCGCCGCCCGCCGGCCGGGTGCCCTCTCCCTGGCGTGGGGTCTCTGGGCGGGCGAAACCGGCATGAACGCCGAGGCCGACACCGCGCGGCTCGCCCGCGCCGGGTTCGGCGCGCTCGACCCCGCCCGCGGTCTCGCGCTGTTCGACCGCGCGCTCGGCTCGCCGCGTCCGGCGCTGGTGCCGATGGCCGTCGACGTCCGCGCGCTGCGCGACGTCCCGCCGATCCTGCGTGATCTCGCCACGCCCGCCCGGCGTCCGGCGCGGGCCGCCGCGGTCGCGGCCGTCCGGCCCGCCGGCGACCTCGACGCGCTGGTCGAGCTGGTCCGCGCCGAAGCCGCCGCCGTCCTCGGCGGCGACGAGCACACGATCGGCGCCGCTCAGGCGTTCCGCGATGTCGGCTTCGACTCCCTGACCGCCGTCGAACTGCGCAACCGGCTCACCGCCGCGACCGGCACCGCGCTGCCCGCCACCGCCGTGTTCGACCACCCGAACCCCCGCGCGCTCGCCGCTCACCTGCTCGGCGAACCCGCCACCACGCCCGAGCCGGTGCGGACGGCAACCACCGGCGACCCGGTCGTGGTCGTCGGGATGGGCGTGCGCCTGCCCGGCGGCGTCGACACCCCCGAAGGCCTGTGGGAGCTGGTCCGCGCCGGCGTCGACGCCATCACCGGCTTCCCCGCCGGCCGCGGCTGGGACCTCGACGCCCTCTACCACCCCGACCCCGACCACCCCGGCACCGCGACCACCCGGTCGGGCGGGTTCCTCCACGACGCCGGCCGGTTCGACGCCGCGTTCTTCGGCATCACCCCGCGCGAAGCGCTCGCCATGGACCCGCAGCAACGGCTCCTGCTGCAGACGTCCTGGGAAGCCCTCGAACGCGCCGGGATCGCGCCGACGTCGCTGCGCGGGCAGCGCGCCGGGGTGTTCGTCGGCGCGTCCGCGCAGCACTACGGCGCCCACTCGGCGAACCCCGACGTCGAGGGGTATGTGCTCACCGGCTCGTCGTCGAGCGTGCTGTCCGGCCGGATCGCCTACGTGCTGGGCACGCAAGGTCCGTCGGTGACCGTGGACACGGCGTGCTCGTCGTCGCTGGTGGCGCTGCACCTGGCCGCGCAGTCCCTGCGCTCGGGCGAGTGCTCCCTGGCCCTCGTCGCCGGCGCGTCCGTGATGGCGACGCCGGGGATGTTCGTCGAGTTCTCGCGCCAGCGCGGCCTTTCCCCCGACGGCCGCTGCAAGTCCTTTTCGGACACCGCCGACGGCACCGGCTGGAGCGAAGGCGTCGGCGTCCTCGTGCTGCAGCGGCTGTCCGACGCCGTCCGCGAAGACCGGGAGGTCTTGGCCGTCGTGTGCGGGACGGCGGTGAACTCCGACGGCGCGTCCAACGGCCTCACCGCGCCGAACGGGCCCGCCCAGCAGGCCGTGCTCCGCCAGGCACTGGCCGACGCCGGGCTCGAGCCGTCGGAAGTGGACGTGATCGAAGGTCACGGCACCGGAACGACCCTCGGCGACCCGATCGAAGTCCAGGCACTGCAAGCGGTCTACGGACCCGAGCGCGACCCGGCGCGCCCCCTGCTGCTGGGCTCGCTGAAGTCCAACCTCGGCCACGCGCAGGCCGCGGCCGGGGTGGCCGGGGTGATCAAGGTGATCGAGGCGATGCGCCACGGCGTCGCGCCGCGGTCCCTGCACGCCGGCACGCCCTCGTCCCGGGTCGACTGGGCGGCCGGGGTCCGGCTGCTCGCCGAGGCCGAGGACTGGCCGCGGACGGACCGGCCGCGGCGGGCGGGGGTGTCGTCGTTCGGGGTGAGCGGGACCAACGCGCACGTCGTCCTGGAGCAAGGGCCGCCCGCTGCCGAAACCGGCCCGGCCGGGCTGACCGCACCGGTGCCGGTCGTCGTGTCCGCGCGGACCCCGGCCGGGTTCGACGCCCAAGCCGAGCGGCTCGCGTCCTTCGTGGACGCTGACGCCGACCTCGGCCGCGTCGCGTGGACGCAGCTCCAGGCCCGGGCCGCCTGGGAACACCGGGCGGTCGTGTTCGCCGCCGACCCCGCCTCGGCGGCCGCTGCCCTGCGCGAAGCGCATCCTTCGCCGGTCGCGCCGGGGAGCGGGGTCGCGTTCGTGTTCACCGGGCAAGGCGCGCAACGCCCGGGGATGGGGCTGGAGCTGGCGGCCGAGTTCCCGGTGTTCGCGGCGGTGTTCGACGAGGTCTGCGCCGAGTTCGATCACCACCTGGACGTGCCGCTGCGGGAGGCGATCGCGTCGGACCGGGTGCACGAGACGGTCTACACGCAGGCGGGATTGTTCGCGTTCGAGGTCGCGGCCGTCCGGTTGCTGGCGTCGTTCGGCGTCCGCCCGCGCGTGGTGGCCGGGCATTCGCTGGGGGAACTCACCGCGGCCTACGTCGCCGGGGTGTTCTCGTTGCCGGACGCGGCGATGCTGGTCGCGCACCGCGGGCGGCTGATGCAGGAGCTACCGGAAGGCCTGATGGTCGCGGTGGAAGCGGGCGAAGACCTCGAGCTGCCCGAAGGTGTCTGGCTCGCGGCGGTCAACGGTCCGACGTCGATCGTCGTGTCCGGCGAGGTCGAAGCGGTCCGCGCGGTTGCCGCGTCGCTGCCGGTGCGGACGCGGGAACTGCCGGCGCGGCAGGCGTTCCACTCCGGACTGGTCGAGCCGATGCTGGCGGAGTTCGCCGAAGTGGCCGCCCGCGTCGAGTACCGCGAACCGGCGCTGCCGCTCGTGTCCACAGTGTCCGGTGCGCTCGCCGGGGACGAGCTGCGGACCGCAGCGTACTGGGTGGACCAGGTCCGCCGGCCCGTCCGGTTCGCCGACGCCGCCCGGACGATCACCGGGCAGGGGGTCGCGGCGATCCTGGAAGCCGGGCCCGACGGGGTGCTCACCGCAATGCTGCCGGACGGCGGCATCGCCTTGACCCGGCGCGACCGGCCCGAGCGCGAGGCGGTCCTCGCCGCACTGGGTCGGCTGTTCGAACGAGGCGCCGACGTCGACTGGACGCCGCTGTTCCCGGCCGCCGCGCGGCGGATCGTGCCGGTCCCGACGACGGCGTTCCAGGAGGAGCACTACTGGCTCGCGGCCGGCGGGCCGGGTGACGTGGCGGGCTTCGGCCAGCTGCCCGTCCGGCACCCGGTGCTGAGCGCGGCCGTCGAAGACCCCGCGACCGGCGGCATCGTCCTCACCGGACGGATCTCGCCGGGCGCACCGGCGTGGCTCGCCGACCACGAAGTCGGCGGTGCGGCGCTGCTGCCCGGCACCGCGCTGCTCGACCTGGCCGTGCGGGCCGGCGACCACGTCGGTGCGCCGGCAGTGCGGGAGCTGGTCATCGAAGCGCCGCTGTGGCTCGACCGGGCAGTGCGGGTGCAGGTGGCCGTCGGCGCCGAGGAGGATGGCGGGCGGCCGGTCGCGATCCGCTCCTGCCCGGTGTCCGGTCCCGGCGGCTGGACCCGGCACGCGGCCGGCGTCCTCACCGCGGCCGGCGCACCCGGCCGCCCCCTCGACGCCTGGCCCCCGGCCGCGGACCCCGTTCCGGTCGAGGACTTCTACGACGTCCTCGCCGAGCGCGGCTACGCCTACGGCCCGGCCTTCCGCGGCGTCACCGCGCTGTGGCGCGGTGAGGCCGAACTGTTCGCGGAGGTCGAGCTGCCGTCCGGGCTGGACGCGTCGGCGTTCGCCCTTCACCCGGCCCTGTTCGACGCCGCGCTCCACCCGGCCGCGGTCGACGCGGACACCGTCGCCCTGCCCTTCTCGTGGACCGGCGTCACCGTGCACGCCACCGGTGCGTCCGCGCTGCGCGTGCGCCTCCGCTCGTCCGGCGACGGACTGGCCCTCGACCTCGCCGACGCCACCGGCACCCCGGTCGCGACCGTCGGATCGTTGCGCACCCGGCCCGTGCCGGGACCGCAGCCGGCACCGATCGACGACGCGCTGTTCACCGTCACCTGGACCGAACTCGACCCGGTAGCCGGACCGTCCGTCGGCTGGACGGAGCTGCCCGCCGATCCCGCCGGGCCGGGGGACGAACCGGCGCGGGTGCGGGCCGCCACCGGCCGGGTGCTGCGCGCCCTGCAAGACGCACTGGCCGACCCGGCCGGGCGCCTGGTGGTCGTGCCGGCCGGCGCGGCGGACGACCCGGTCGCCGCCGCCGTCCGGGGCCTCGTCCGGTCCGCGCAGACCGAGCACCCCGGCCGGTTCCTGCTGGTCGACGGCGAAGTGACCGACGAGGTCGTCTCGACGCTGGTCGGGGCCGGCGAAACCGAGGCCCGCGTCCGCGACGGCCGGCTGCGGGTGCCGCGGCTCACCCGTCCCGAGCCGCCGCTCGTCCCGCCCGCCGGGCCGTGGGTCCTCACCTCGACCGGCGGCGGCACCTTCGACGACCTCGCGTTCGTGCCCGCGCCCCACGCCGGGGCGCCGCTCGAACCGGGCCGGGTCCGGATCGGCGTCCGTGCCGCCGGACTCAACTTCCGCGACGTCCTGGCCGGGCTCGGCGTCGACGTCGGCGCGGCCGGGATGGGCGGCGAAGCCGCCGGCGTGGTCCTCGAAACCGGCGCCGAGGTGACTGGCTTCGCCGTCGGCGACCGGGTCTTCGGCATGGTGCCGCAGGGCTTCGGCCCCCTCGTGGTCGCGGACGCGCGCACCCTCGCGCCCATCCCCGCCGGCTGGTCGTTCGAGCGGGCGGCGTCGGTGCCGGTGGTGTTCCTGACCGCCTGGTACGGCCTGGTCGACCTGGCCCGGGTGCGGCCCGGCGAGCGCGTGCTGGTCCACGCGGCCGCGGGTGGCGTCGGGATGGCGGCGGTCCGGATCGCCCACCACCTCGGCGCCGAGGTGTACGCGACGGCGAGCCCGGCCAAGCAGCACCTCCTGCGGGAGATGGGTGTCGCCGAGGATCACATCGCGAACTCCCGGACCCTCGACTTCGCGGACGCGTTCGGCGAAGTGGACGTGGTGCTCAACTCCCTCGCGGGCGAGTTCGTCGACGCCTCGCTGGGGCTGCTGGCCGAGGGCGGCCGGTTCCTGGAGATGGGCAAGACCGACCTCCGCACCGGCATCGAGCACTACCAGGCGTTCGACCTGCCCGAAGCCGGTCCCGAACGGCTCGGCGCGATGCTGCGCGAGATCCTCGACCTGGTCGAAGACGGCACCCTGCAGCCGATACCGACGACGCCGTGGGACATCCGCCGCGCCCCCGAAGTCTTCCGGTTCATGGCCCAGGGCAAGCACGTCGGCAAGAACGTCCTGACCCTGCCGCGCGCCCTCGATCCCGGCGGCACGGTGCTGATCACCGGCGGCACCGGCATGCTGGGCTCGCTGGTCGCCCGGCACCTGGTCACCGAGCACGGCGTGCGGAGCCTGGTGCTCGCTTCCCGGCGGGGCGAGGACACCGAGACCGCCGGCGAAATGCGGGACCTCGGCGCGGAAGTCCGCGTGGTCGCTTGCGACACCGGCGATCGTGCGGCGGTGAAGTCCGTTGTGGACTCCGTCGCCTCCCTCACCGGGGTGGTGCACGCCGCCGGTGTCCTCGACGACGGCGTGCTGTCCTCTTTGGACGAGGAACGCCTCGACCGGGTCTTCGCCGCGAAGGTCGACGGTGCGATCCACCTCGACGAGCTGACCCGCGACGCCGATCCCGCGCTGTTCGTGGTCTTCTCCTCCATCGCGGGCGTCTTCGGGGCCGCGGGGCAGGCGAACTACGCGGCCGCGAACGCCTGCCTCGACGCGCTCGCCGCCCGTCGCCCGGGAGCGGTCGCGCTGGCGTGGGGACCGTGGTCCGGCAGCACCGGGATGCGAGCCGACACCGCGCGGCTCGCCCGCTCCGGCTTCGGCGCCCTCGAACCGGACCACGGGCTCGCGTTGTTCGACCGCGCGCTCGCCACCGGCCGGCCGGCGCTCGTCCCGATGGCCGCCGACTTCACGGCGGTGCGCGACGACGTACCGCCGCTCCTGCGGGCCCTGACCACCCCGGTCCGGCGGGCCGCCCGCACCGGCCGCGACACCGGTCCGCTCCAGAACCGGCTCGCCCGCCTCGACCCGGCCGCGCGGCTGAGCACCCTCACCGACCTGGTCCGCGCCGAAGCCACCGCCGTGATCGGCGGAGCCGGGCTCGACGCGACCCGGGCGTTCCGCGACGTCGGCTTCGACTCGCTGACCGCCGTCGAGCTGCGCAACCGCCTGGTCACCGCGACCGGCGTCGCCCTGCCCGCGACGGCCGTGTTCGACCACCCCAGCCCGGCCGCGCTGGCCGCCCACCTGCACACCGAACTGCTCGGCACCACCGCCGAAGCCCGGCCGGCCACCACGACCACGGCGTCCGGCGAACCCATCGCGATCGTCGGCATCGGGCTCCGGCTGCCCGGCGGCATCACCGGCCCGGACGAGCTGTGGACGGCCCTGTCCGACGGCGTCGACGCGATGTCCGCGTTCCCGGACGACCGCGGCTGGGTGACCGGCGACCTCGGCGACACCGCCCGCGTCGGCGGCTTCCTGCACGACGCGGCCCGGTTCGATGCCGGCTTCTTCGGGATCTCCCGCCGCGAAGCCCTGGCCATGGACCCGCAGCAGCGGCTCGTGCTCCAGACGTCCTGGGAAGCCCTGGAACGCGCGGGCATCGCGCCGACCTCGGTGCGCGGCCGGGAAGTCGGCGTGTTCGTCGGTGCCATGGCCCAGGAGTACGGCACCCGGCCCGACGCGGCCGCCGGTGTCGCGGGGTACGGCCTGACCGGGTCGTCGGCGAGCGTCGTGTCCGGCCGGGTGTCCTACGTGCTCGGCGTGCAGGGGCCGTCGGTGACCGTGGACACCGCGTGCTCGTCGTCGCTGGTCGCGCTGCACCTCGCGGTGCAGGCCCTGCGCGCGGGCGAGTGCTCGACGGCGCTCGCGGGTGGCGCCACGGTGATGGCCACCCCGGCCGCGTTCGCCGAGTTCGCCCGCCAGCGCGGCCTCGCCGCGGATGGCCGCTGCAAGTCCTTTTCGGACAATGCCGACGGCACGGGCTGGGGTGAAGGCGCCGGAATGCTGGTGCTGCAACGCCTTTCCGACGCCGTCCGCGACGGCCGGGACGTGCTCGCGGTCGTGCGCGGCACCGCCGTCAACTCCGACGGCGCGTCCAACGGGCTCACCGCGCCGAACGGGCCCGCCCAGCAGGCGGTGATCCGGCGGGCGCTCGCCGCGGCCGGGGTCGAAGCGTCCGAAGTGGACGCCGTCGAGGCACACGGTACCGGCACGGTGCTCGGCGACCCGATCGAGGCCCAGGCGCTGCTCGCCACGTACGGCCGCGACCGCGCACCCGAACGGCCGCTGTGGCTCGGTTCGGTGAAGTCGAACTTCGGCCACACCCAGGCCGCGGCCGGCGTCACCGGGGTGATCAAGATGGTGCTGGCCCTGCGGCACGCCCGGCTGCCCCGGACCCTGCACGCGAGCACGCCGTCGTCGCGCGTGGACTGGTCGTCCGGCGCGGTCCGGCTGCTCACCGACGCCCGCCCGTGGCCCGAGCACGGCCACCCGCGCCGGGCCGGGGTGTCGGCGTTCGGCATTTCCGGCACCAACGCCCACGCCGTCCTCGAACAGGCCCCCGACCGGCCGGCCACCCCGCCCGGCGACGCCGGGCCGGTCGTGCCCCTCGTGATCTCGGCCCGCTCGGCCGACGCACTGGCCGCGCAGGTCACCCGCCTCGCCACCGGCCTCGACGACGACCTCGGCGCGGCCGCCTGGTCGCTGCTGACCACCCGCGCGCTCTGGGAGCACCGCGCGGTGGTGCTCGCCGTCGACCGCGACGACGCACTCACCCGGCTGCGCGACTTCGCGAGCGTCACGCGTGGTGCGGTGGACCCCGCCACCAGCGGCGTGGGTTTCCTGTTCACCGGTCAAGGCGCGCAGCGGCCGGGCATGGGACAGGAGCTGTACGAGACGTTCCCCGCGTACGCCGAGGCGTTCGACGAGGTCCGCGCCGAACTCGACCGCCACCTCGAGCGGCCGCTGGCCGAGGTGCTCGGCACCGAGCTGATCCACCGGACCGACTACACGCAGGCCGGCCTGTTCGCGGCCGAGGTGGCGATGGTGCGGCTGCTGGCCTCGTTCGGCGTGCGGCCGCGCGTGGTCACCGGGCATTCCCTCGGCGAACTGACAGCCGCCCACGTGGCCGGGGTGTTCTCGGTGGCGGACGCGGCGCTGCTGGTCGCCGCCCGGGGCCGTCTGATGCGGTCCCTGCCGCCGGGCGGGCGGATGGTGGCCGTCACGGCCGCCGAAGCCGACGTCACCCCGCTGCTGGGCGACGGGGTCTGGCTCGCGGCGGTCAACGGCCCGCGGTCCGTGGTGCTCTCGGGGGAGTCCGGTGCGATTCGCGCGGCCGCGGAAACGTTGTCGGGGCGCGGTTTCCGGACGACCGAGCTGGCCGTCGAGCACGCGTTCCACTCCGGACTGGTCGAACCGGTCCTCGCCGAGTTCGCGGAGATCGCGGCTGCGGTGGCGTACCACGAGCCGGCCGTGCCCGTGGTGTCCACTGTCTCCGGTGGCCTGGCCGGGGCGGAGCTGTGCACACCCGGGTACTGGGTCGAGCAGATCCGGCGGCCCGTGCGCTTCGGCGACGCCCTCTGCACCGTAGCCGCGCAGGCCGTGGCCGCCGTCCTCGAGGTCGGCCCGGACGCGGCGCTGACCGCCTTGGTCGAGCCGCCGCTCGCCGCGGTCGCGCTGAGCCGCCGCGAGCGACCGGAGCCCGCCACGGCCCTGGCCGCGCTCGCGGAACTGTTCGTGCGTGGCGTCGATGTCGACTGGACACCGCTGTTCCCGGACGGCGCGCGACGAGTCGTGCCCGTCCCGACGACGGCGTTCCAGGACCGGCACTACTGGCTCGCCCAGACCGCACCCACGGACGTCGCGGCCGCCGGGCTGCGGCCGGTGGGGCACCCGCTGCTGGGCGCGGTGGTCGAGGACCCGGTGTCCGGCGCCGTCGTGCTGACCGGACGGCTGTCCCGCGCCGCCGCCGGGTGGCTGGCCGACCACGTCGTCGCGGGCAAGGCCGTCGTGCCGGGCACGGCCGTGGTCGAGCTGGCCCTGCGGGCCGGCGCCCAGGCCGGTACCCCCCTGCTGCGGGAGCTGGTCCTGGCCGCCCCGCTGCCGCTGGACGCCGTCCGGCAGCTGCACGTCGTCGCGGGGCCGGAGCAGGACGGACGCCGTCCGGTGACCGTGCACTCCCGCCGCGAAGGCGAGAGCGAGTGGACGCAGCACGCGACCGGCTTCCTCACCGCCGGCGAACCGACGGCGGCCGAGCTGCCGGAGTGGCCGCCCGCCGGCGCCGAACGTCTCGACCTGGACGGCTTCTACGATCTCCTCGCCGCCCGCGGGTATGCCTACGGCCCGGCGTTCCGTGGCGTGACCGCGGCGTGGCGACGCGGCGACGAGCTGTTCGCCGAGGTCACGGCCGATCCGGCGGACGGCTTCGTGGTGCACCCGGCGCTGTTCGACGCCGCCCTGCACGTCCTGGCCCTCGACGCCGGTGACACCGTCGCCCTGCCGTTCGCGTGGCAGGACGTCGCCGTCCACTCGGCCGCCCCGGCGGCGCGGGTGCGGATCCGGCCGGCGGCGGCCGGGGTCGCGGTGGACCTGGCCGACGCCGCGGGGACCCCGGTGCTGTCCGTGGGCACGCTGCTCAGCCGCTCGATCCCCACCGTGGCCAACCGGATGTTCGCGGTCGACTGGACCACACCGGACCTCGACGTGGCGCCGGAGAGTCCGATGTGGACGATCACCGATGCCGCCGGCCTCGACGGCGTGCCCGCGGAGACGCCGTGGGTGGTGCTGCGGATTGCGCCCGGCGAGTCCGCCGCGCAGGCCCGCTCCGCCGTGACGACCACGTTGGCCGTCCTCCAGGCCTTCCTCGGCACCGGGAAGCGGCTCGCCGTCGTCACCGGCCTCGACGACCCGGTGGCTACCGCGGTCGGCGGACTCGTGCGCAGCGCCCAGGCCGAGCACCCCGGCCGGATCGTGCTTGCCGCCGGTGACGTCCACAGCGGTCACCTCGACGCGGCCGTCGCCCGCGGGGAGACCGAACTGGCGGTCCGCGACGGCCGGATCGAGGTGCCGCGGCTGGTGCGGGAGCCCGCCGAAGCGGCGGTGGTCTCCGAACCCGGCACGGTCCTCATCACCGGCGGCACCGGCATGCTCGGCGCCGTCGTCGCCCGACACCTGGCGCGGGTCCACGGCGTGCGCGGGTTCCTGCTCGCCTCCCGGCGCGGACCGGCGGCCGAGGGCGCCGGTGCACTGGCGGCCGAACTGCGCGGTCTCGGCGCACGGGTGGACGTCGTCGCCTGCGACACCGCCGACCGCGCGCAGGTCGCCGCGCTGCTGGCCCGGGTGCCCGCCGACACGCCCCTGACCGGGGTCGTCCACGCCGCCGGGGTCCTCGACGACGGCGTGGTCACCGCGCTCGACGAGGCCCGGGTGGACACCGTCTTCCGGCCCAAGGCCGAGGCCGCCGCGCACCTCGACGAGCTGACCCGCGACGCGGACCTGGCTTTCTTCGTGCTGTTCTCCTCGGTCGCCGGCGTACTCGGTGGGGCGGGGCAGGGCAACTACGCGGCGGCCAACGGGTTCCTCGACGGGGTCGCCGCCCGGCGGCGCGCCGCCGGGCTCCCGGCGGTGTCGCTGGCGTGGGGTCTGTGGCGCGGGGAGCGCGGGCTGAACGCGGGGGCGGACACCGCGCGGCTGGCGCGGCTCGGTTTCGGCACCCTCGACGCCGAGACCGGGATGGCGTTGTTCGACGCGGCACTCGGTGCGGCGCGGCCGGTGCTGGTGCCGATGGTGTTCGACGTGGCCGCCGTCCGGGAAGCCGGGATGGTACCGCCGGTGCTGCGCTCGCTCGCGGGCGCGGCCGAGGCCGCCGCGCCGGAAAGCGCGCGTGAAGACCTGGTCGAGCTGGTGTGCGCGGAGGCGTCGGTGGTGCTCGGGGGCGGGTCGGTCGCCCCCGGCCGGGCGTTCCGGGACCTGGGCATGGATTCCCTGGCGGCGGTGGAGCTGCGCAACCGGCTGGCCGCCGCGACCGGCCTCGAACTGCCGCCTACCGTCGTCTTCGACCACCCGACCCCGCTGCTGCTGGCCGGGTTCCTGCGTGGCGCGGCGGACACGCCCGAAGAGCCCGTGGCCGCGGCGCCGGTGGATGACCCGATCGCGATCGTCGGCATGGGCCTGCGGCTGCCCGGCGGGGTGGACAGCCCGGAAGCGCTGTGGGACCTGGTGGCCGGGGGAGTCGATGCGGTGACGCCGTTCCCGGCGGACCGCGGGTGGGACGTCGACGCCCTCTATGACCCCGACCCGGACGCGCCCGGCAAGTCCTACACCCGCTCCGGCGGCTTCCTGCACGACGCGGGCCTGTTCGACCCCGGCTTCTTCGGGATCTCCCGCCGCGAAGCACTGGCCATGGACCCGCAACAGCGACTGCTGCTGCAGACGTCTTGGGAGGCGCTCGAACGCGCGGGCATCGCACCGGACTCGCTGCGCGGGCACCGGGTCGGCGTCTTCACCGGCCTGATGTACCACGACTACGCGACCGCCGACGAGGGCCTGGAAGGCATGCTGGGCGCGGGTTCGGCGGGCAGCGTCGCGGCCGGCCGGGTGTCGTACGTGCTCGGCGTGCACGGACCGGCCGTCACCGTGGACACCGCCTGTTCGTCGTCGCTGGTCGCGATCCACCTGGCCGCGCAGTCGCTGCGGTCGGGCGAGTGCTCGATCGCGCTGGCCGGCGGCGTGACGGTGATGGCGACCCCGGGGGTGTTCGTCGAGTTCTCGCGGCAGCGCGGGCTTTCGGCCGACGGCCGCTGCAAGTCCTTTTCGGACGACGCGGACGGCACGGGCTGGGGTGAAGGCGCCGGAGTGGTGGTGCTGCAGCGCCTCTCCGACGCAGTGCGCGAAGGCCGTGAAGTCCTCGCCGTCGTGCGAGGCACGGCGGTCAACCAGGACGGCGCCTCGAACGGCCTCACCGCCCCGAGCGGCCCGGCCCAGCAGGCGGTGATCCGGCAGGCACTGGCCAACGCGGGCGTCGCACCATCCGAGGTGGACGCCGTCGAAGCGCACGGCACCGGAACCCGCCTCGGCGACCCGATCGAGGCGCAAGCCCTGCTGGCGACCTACGGCGCCGACCGCGAGACGCCGTTGTGGCTCGGGTCGCTCAAGTCCAACATCGGGCACGCCCAGGCGGCGTCCGGGGTCGCGGGCGTCATGAAGATGGTGCTCGCGATGCGGCACGGCGTGCTGCCGCCGACCCTGCACGCGGACCGGCCCTCGACCCGGGTCGACTGGACGGCCGGATCCGTCCGGCTGCTCACCGAAGCCCGCGAGTGGCCGGCGGAGGACCGGCCGCGGCGCGCGGGGGTCTCGTCGTTCGGCGTCAGCGGGACCAACGCGCACCTCGTGCTCGAAGAGGGTGTCCCGGTCGACGTCGTCATCGCCGAGAGCGCTGCGGTGGTGCCGGTCGTGGTGTCGGCTCGCTCGGCCGACGGCCTCACCGAGCAGACCGTTCGCCTGGCCGCGGCCCTCGATCGGGCGCCTGGGCTGGGTCCGTTCGCCTGGTCGTCGCTGCGGTCGCGGGCGCGGTGGGAGCACCGCGCGGTGGTGCTCGCCGGCCGCGCAACGGACGCGGCCGAAGCACTGCGGGCCGGAACCGCGATCCGCGGGGAGGCCGACCCGGCGCGGCGCGGCGTCGCGCTGGTCTTCAGCGGGCAAGGCGCGCAGCGGCCGGGGATGGGCCGGGAGCTGGCGGCGCGGTTCCCGGTGTTCGCGGCGGCGTTCGACGAGGTCTGTGCCGAGTTCGACCGCCACCTCGACGTGCCGCTGCGGGAGGCGATCGCCTCGGAGCTGGTGCACGACACGCAGTACACGCAGGCAGGCCTGTTCGCCTTCGAGGTCGCGGTGGTCCGGCTGCTGGAGTCGTTCGGGCTGCGGCCGCGCGCGGTGGCCGGGCATTCGCTCGGGGAGCTCACGGCCGCGTACGTGGCCGGGGTGTTCTCGCTCCCGGACGCGGTGCTGCTGGTCGCGCACCGCGGGCGCTTGATGCGAGACCTGCCGCCCGGGCTGATGATCGCGGTCGAGGCGGCCGAAGCGGCCATCGAGCTTCCCGACGGCGTCTGGCTGGCGGCGGTGAACGGCCCGTCATCGGTCGTCCTGTCCGGCGAAGCTCCGGCCGTCCGCGAGCTGGCGGGCTCGCTCGGGGTGCGGACGCGGGAGCTGCCGGCCCGGCAGGCGTTCCACTCGGGACTGGTCGAGCCGATGCTCGCGGAGTTCGCCGAGGTGGCCGCCCGCATCGAGTACCGCGAACCGGCGCTGCCGCTGGTGCCCGGGACCGCCGTCGGGACACCGGAGTACTGGGTCGGCCAGGTCCGCCGGACCGTGCGGTTCGGCGACGCCGTGACGGCCCTGCTCGACCGCTCGGTCGCGGGCGTGCTCGAGGTGGGACCGGACGCCGTCCTGGCCCCCGCGGTGGCCGCGGTGGCGGACGGCCCGGCGGTGGCCGCGCTCGCCCGTCGCGGCCGCGATGAAGTCACGACCTTCCTCTCGGGGCTCGCGGAAGCCTTCGTCCACGGCGCCGACGTCGACTGGACGCCGCTGTTCCCGCCGGAGCAGCGGGTCGTCGTGCCGCTGCCGGTGACGGCGTTCCGCCGGGAGCGCTTCTGGCTCACCCGCCGTGCGGCCGACCCGGCCGGCCTCGGCCTGGACGGCGTGCGGCACCCGGTGCTGCGTGCGGCCGTCGAGGACCCGGATACCGGCGGTGTCGTCCTGACCGGCCGGCTGTCGCTGCCGTGGCTGACCGAGCACACGGTCGGCGGCGTCCCGCTCCTGCCCGGCACGGCCCTGGTCGACCTCGCCGTCCAGGCCGGCGACCGGCTCGGCCTCCCGGTCGTGCGGGAACTGGTCATCGAGGCGCCCCTGGCGGTCACCGGAGCCGAGCCGCAGCTGCGAGTTTCCGCCCGGCCCGGCGGCGCGGTGTCGATCCACTCCCGCACCGGCGACGGGCCGTGGACCCGGCATGCGAGCGGCACGCTGGCCGAGACCGGCCCGCCCGCGCCCGTCTTCCCCGCGTGGCCCCCGGCCGGTGCCGAAGCCCTGGACGTGACGGACTGCTACCCCGCACTGGCCGAGCGCGGGTACGGCTACGGCCCGCTCTTCCGGGGCCTGACCGCGGCTTGGCGGCACGGCGACGAGCTGTACGCCGAGATCGCGCTGCCCGAGGACACGGACAGCGCCGGCTACCCGATCCACCCGGCGCTGTTCGACGCGGCACTGCACGTCGCCGCCCTCACCGCCGACGCGGCGGAGGTACCGTTCGCGTGGCGGGACGTCGTGGTCCACGCCGAGGGCGCGACGGCCGCGCGGGTCCGCCTCCGCCCGGACGGCACCGGCGGAACGGCGCTCGACCTCGCCGACCCGGCCGGGGCACCACTGCTTTCGGTGGGTTCGCTGGCTACCCGGCCCGCGGCCGCCCCGGCTCCGCGGGACGTCTTGTACACAGTGGACTGGCAGCCCGCGCCACCGTCCACAGCGGACCCGGTGCCGGCCGTCGTGGTGACCGGCCCGGCGGACCTGGCCGAGGTCGAACCCGGCACGCCGGTGCTGTTCTCGCCGGTGCGGTCGGCCGACGCACTCGAAGTCCTGCAGGCGTTCCTCGCCGACCCGCGCCGCACCCGCCTGGTCGTGCTGACCCGCCACGCGGTCGGCGACGGCGACCTCGACCCGGCCGCGGCCGCGGTGTGGGGCTTGGTGCGCTCGGCCCAGGCGGAGCACCCGGGCCGGTTGACGTTGGTGGACCTCGGCGACGAGCCGGCGCCGGGTGACCGGTGGCGGGAGCCGGTCGAGGACCAGTGCCTGCTCCGCGACGGGCAGCCGTGGGTCCCGAGGCTCGTCCGCACCGGACCGGCGGAGACCGGCCCGCGGCCGCTCGACCGGGACGGCACCGTCTTGATCACCGGTGGCACCGGTGGCCTGGGCGCGCTCGTCGCCCGGCACCTCGTCGCCCGGCACGGCGTCCGCCACCTCCTCCTCGCCTCGCGCCGGGGCGAAGCCGCGCCGGGCGCGGCCGAACTCCGCGCCGACCTGCAGGCGCTCGGCGCCCGGGTCGACGTCGTCGCCGGGGACGTCGGGGACCGCGCGCACGTCGCCGAACTCCTCGCGCGGGTTCCCGCCGACGCCCCGCTGACGGCCGTGATCCACGCCGCCGGGGTGCTCGACGACGGCGTAGTCACCGCGCTGGACGCCGGGCGGCTGGCCACCGTCTTCCGCCCGAAGGCCGACGCCGCCGGGCACCTCGACGAGCTGACCCGCGGGCACGATCTCGCCGCCTTCGTGCTCTTTTCCTCCCTCTCCGGCGTGCTCGGCGGTGCCGGGCAAGGCAACTACGCCGCGGCCAACGCCGCCCTCGACGCCCTCGCTGTCCGCCGCCGGGCCGCCGGACTGCCTGCGCAGTCCCTCGCCTGGGGACTCTGGGCCGGGGACGGGCTCGGCTCGTCGGCGGATTCCGCGCGCCTGGCCCGGGCGGGCATCCGTGCCCTCGACCCCGAGCACGGGCTCCGGCTGTTCGACGCCGCGCTCGCCGCGGACCGGCCGGTGGTCGTGCCCGCCGCCTTCGACGTCGCGGTGCTGCGGGAACACGCCAAGACCGGGCACCTTCCCGCCCTGCTCTCCGACCTCGCCGGGCCGGTGCGCCGAACGGCCGCGAAGCGGGTGACCGCCACCGATGCCGCCGGGCTCCTCGCGCTGGTGCGCCGGGAGGCGGCCGCCGTACTCGGGGCGGGGACCACGATCAGCGCGACGCGGCCGTTCCGGGAAGCCGGGTTCGACTCGCTCACCGCCGTCGAGCTGCGCAACCGGCTCGCCGCCGCCACCGGCGTCACCCTGCCCGCGACCGCCGTCTTCGACTTTCCCAGCCCGGCCGAGCTGGCCGGGCACCTCGCCGGCGAGACCGCGCCCGCCACCCCGGAACCGGCCGCCCCGGCCGACGAACCGATCGCGATCGTCGGCATGGGCCTGCGGCTGCCCGGCGGCGTGCGCACCCCCGACGACCTCTGGGACCTGCTCACCGGCGAAACCGACGCCATCTCCGGGTTCCCCACCGACCGCGGCTGGGACATCGACGCGCTCTACGACCCCGATCCGGATGCGCCGGGCAAGTCCTCCACCCGTTCCGGCGGCTTCCTGCACGACGCCGGGCTGTTCGACCCGGGCTTCTTCGGGATCTCCCGCCGCGAAGCCCTGGCGATGGACCCGCAGCAGCGGCTGCTGCTCCAGACGTCGTGGGAGGCCCTGGAGCGCGCCGGGATCGCCCCCGATTCCGTGCGCGGCCGCGAGATCGGCGTCTTCACCGGCCTGATGTACCACGACTACGGCACCGGCGCGCAGGACCCGGCACTGGAAGGGATGCTCGGCACCGGCGCGGCCGGGAGCGTCGCGGCCGGGCGGGTGTCGTACGTGCTCGGGCTGCGCGGGCCCGCCGTCACCGTCGACACGGCGTGCTCGTCTTCGCTGGTCACGATCCACCTGGCCGCCCAGTCACTGCGGTCCGGGGAATGTTCGATGGCGCTCGCCGGTGGGGCGACGGTGCTGGCGACGCCCGGCGTGTTCGTCGAGTTCTCCCGGCAGCGCGGCCTCGCCGCGGACGGCCGCTGCAAGTCCTTTTCGGACGACGCGGACGGCACCGGCTGGGCCGAGGGCGTCGGAGTCGTGGTGCTGCAACGGCTTTCCGACGCGCTGCGCGAAGGACGTGACGTCCTCGCCGTCGTGCGGGGCACCGCGGTCAACCAGGACGGGGCCTCCAACGGCCTCACCGCGCCGAACGGGCCCGCGCAGCAGGCCGTGATCCGCCGCGCCCTCGCCAACGCGGGTGTTGAACCGTCCGAAGTGGACGCGGTCGAAGCGCACGGCACCGGAACCACCCTCGGTGACCCCATCGAAGCCCAAGCGGTCCTGGCGACCTACGGCGCCGGCCGCGAGACGCCGTTGTGGCTCGGGTCGCTCAAGTCGAACATCGGGCACACTCAGGCCGCGGCCGGCGTCGCGGGGGTCATGAAGATGATCCTCGCGATGCGGCACGGCGTCCTGCCGCGCACCCTCCACGTGGCCGAGCCGACGTCCCGGGTGGACTGGACGAGCGGAGCCGTGCGCCTGCTCGATCGGGCCCGGCCGTGGCCCGCGCGCGACCGGCCGCGGCGTGCCGGGGTGTCGTCGTTCGGGGTCTCCGGCACGAACGCCCACCTCGTCCTGGAAGAAGGGCCGCCGCCCGGCCGGCCCGAGCGGGTGGCGGGCACCGCGCCGCTGGTCGTCACCGCCCGGTCCGCGGCCGGGCTCGTCGAGCAGGCCGCGCGGCTGGCCGGCGTCGTCGACGACCACGTCGGCACCGCCTGGTCGCTGATCCGCACCCGCGCCACCTGGGAGCACCGCGCCGTCGTCCTCGGGGAGCACGCCGCCGAAGCCCTGCGTGACCTCGGAGAGCACGCCGATGTCGTCACCGGTGTCGCCGGCCCGGACGCACCGATGACGTGGGTGTTCCCGGGGCAGGGGGCGCAGTGGGCCGGCATGGGCCGGGAGCTGTGGGCGGCGAACCCGGTGTTCGCGGCGCGGATGGCTGAGTGTGAATCGGCTTTGTCTCCGTATGTGGCGTGGTCACTGTCCGAGGTGGTTCGTGGTGGTGGCTCGCTGGATGCGGTGGACGTGGTGCAGCCGGTCTCGTTCGCGGTGATGGTGTCGCTGGCCGCGGTGTGGGAGTCCTTCGGGGTGCGGCCCGACGCGGTGGTTGGCCATTCGCAGGGTGAGATCGCGGCTGCGTGCGTCGCGGGTGCGTTGTCGCTGGAGGACGCCGCGCGGGTGGTGGCGGTGCGCAGCCGGATCATCGGGCAGCGGCTGGCCGGTCCCGGCGGCATGCTGTCGGTGGCACTGGGCGAGCACGACGTCGACCTGCCCGACGACGTCGAGGTCGCGGCCGTGAACGCGCCGTCGGCCGTGGTGCTCGCCGGTGCCGGCGATGCCCTCGACCGGCTGGAGAAGGTCTATCGAGAACGGGAAGTCCGGGTCCGGCGGATACCCGTCGACTACGCCTCGCACACCGCTCAGGTCGCCGGGATCGAAGCCGAGCTGACCGCCGCGCTCGACGGCGTCACCGCGGCCACGCCGGAGGTCCCGTGGTACTCCACAGTGGACGGAACGTGGGTGACCGAGCCGCCGGTGCCGGGGTACTGGTACCGCAACTTGCGTGGCACGGTCCGGTTCGCCGACGCCGTCCGGGCACTGGCGGCCGACGGGCACCGCGTGTTCCTCGAGACCGGCACCCACCCCGTGCTCGGCCCGGCCCTGCGGGAGACCCTGGACGATGCCGGCGCACCGGACGCGCTGGTCGCCGGGACCCTGCGCCGCGACCAGCCCGACTGGCCGCGGTTCCTCCGGTCCGCGGCCGAGCTGTTCGTGCACGGCGTCGCCGTCGACTGGACCGGCGCGTTCCCCGGCGACCGGCCCGCGCTCGTCCCGCTGCCGACCACCACGTTCCAGGAAGAACGCTTCTGGCTGCGGTCCGTGCCGCCCCTCGCCGACGACGGCTTCTGGGACGCCGTCGCGCAGGAGGATCTCGCCGCCTTCATCGGCTTGGCCGAGGAAGACCGGGAGCGTCTGCGCGCCCTGGCGCCCGGCCTGACCCGCTGGCGCGACACCCGCCGCGCTTCGACGACCACCGCGTCGTGGCGTTACCGCGTCGACTGGATCCGGGTACCCGAGTTCGCCGGGACCGGCCGGTGGCACGTGGACGGCGATCCCGGCCTCGCCGAAGCGCTGCGGGCCGAGGGAGCCGAGATCACCGAGACCGCCGCTGACGGCGTGCTCGTGAGCGCGGCCGACGCCCGCACCGCACTGCCCCGCATCCAGGCCGCGCTGGCCACCGCCGGCGGCCGCGTCTGGGCACTGACGCGCGGGGGGACCGGTGCCGCCCAGGTGCACGGCCTCGCCCGCACCGCGGCCCTGGAGCACCCGGACCGCTGGGGCGGTTTCGTGGATCTCCCCGACGGCCTCGACGACACCGCCGCCCGCCGCCTCCTCGGCGCGCTCCACGGGCGCGAAGACCAGGTCAGCGTGCGTGCCGACGGCGTCTACGCGCGGCGGCTCGTCCGGGCCGGGCCGCCGTCCGGGCCGGCTTGGCACCCGCACGGGACCGTCCTGGTCACCGGCGGCACCGGGGGAGTCGGCGCGCACGTCGCGCGCTGGCTCGCCGAATCGGGGGCCGGGCACCTCGTGCTGCTCAGCCGCCGCGGGGCGGCCGCCCCCGGCACGGACGAGCTGGCCGCGGCGATCGAGGCCGCAGGCGCTCGCGTGACCTTCGTCGCGGGGGACGTCGCCCACCGCGAGACCGTGGCCCGCGTGCTCGAGGAGCACCCTCCGGACGCGGTGTTCCACGCCGCCGGTGTCCCGGGTGCGGTCACGGCCATCGCCGGCTGCACGGCAGAAGCCCTCGAAGAAGTCCTGGCCGCCAAGGTCACCGGCGCCCGCCACCTCGACGAGCTGCTGGGCGACCGGCCGCTCGACGCCTTCGTGCTCTTCTCCTCGGCCGCCGCGACCTGGGGCGCGGCGGGCCAGGGCGCGTACGCGGCGGCCAACAGCCACCTCGACGCGCTCGCCGAGGCACGGCACGCCCGCGGGCAGGCCGCCCTGTCGGTCGCCTGGGGGGCCTGGGCCGGTGGCATGGCCGACGGCGCCGGGTTCGCCCGCCGCGCGGTGCTCACCATGGCACCGGACCTCGCGCTCTCGGCCCTGGAAGACGCCCTGCGCGACGGCCGGCCCACCGCGGTCGTCGCGGCTGTCGACTGGACCCGGTTCGCGCCGCTGTTCACCGCGGCCCGGCCGAGTCCCCTGCTGGACGGCATCCCCGGAGCCGTTCAGGACGCGCCCCAGGCCGACGAGCCGGCCGCTGACGCCCTGCGCTCGAAGCTGCGGGAGCTCGACCGGCCCGCCCGGATCGGCGAGCTGACCCGGCTCGTCCAGGCCCGGGCCGCGGCCGTGCTCGGTGAGCCGGACGAGCTCCCGGCCGCCCGCGCGTTCCGCGACGCCGGCTTCGACTCGCTCACCGCGATGGAGCTGCGCACCCGGCTGTCCGCGACGACCGGGCTCGCCTTGCCGGTGACCGTCGTGTTCGACCACCCGGACCCCGCGGCGCTCGCGGACCATCTGCACGACGAGCTCTTCGGCGCCGCCACCGGGCCGGTCACGACCACGGTGGCCGCGGCCGCGGACGACCCGATCGTCATCGTCGGCATGGGCGTGCGCCTGCCCGGCGGGGTCGACGGCCCGGAAGCGCTGTGGGAGCTGCTTTCCGCGGGCACCGACGCGGTCGGCGAGTTCCCCACCGACCGCGGCTGGGACGTCGAGGCACTGTACGACCCGGTGCCCGGTACGCCCGGCAAGACCTACAGCCGCGCCGGCGCGTTCCTGCGCGACGCCGCGTTCTTCGACCCCGGCTTCTTCGGGATCTCACCCCGCGAAGCCCTGGCCATGGATCCGCAGCAGCGGCTCCTGTTGCAGACGTCCTGGGAAGCGCTGGAAAGCTCCGGCGTCGACCCGGCTTCGCTGCGGGGGGAAGACGTCGGCGTCTACTTCGGTGGGGCTGTGCTCGGCTACGGTGCCGCGCAGGCGTCCGACGACCTCGCCGGCTACGCGCTGACCGGCTCGTCGTCGAGCGTGCTGTCCGGCCGGGTGTCCTACACGCTCGGGCTTCGCGGCCCGTCCGTCACCCTCGACACGGCGTGCTCGTCGTCGCTGGTGGCGCTGCACCTGGCGACCCGCGCGCTGCGGTCGGGAGAATGCTCGATGGCACTGGCCGGTGGCGCCACGGTGATGGCGACCCCCGCCGCGTTCGTCGAGTTCTCGCGGCAGCGGGGGCTCGCGGCCGACGGCCGGTGCAAGTCCTTTTCCGACGATGCCGACGGCACGGGCTGGGGCGAGGGGGTCGGGGTGCTCGTGCTGCAGCGCCGCTCGGACGCGCTGCGCGACGGCCGGGAGATCCTCGCCGTGGTGCGCGGCACGGCGGTCAACTCCGACGGCGCGTCCAACGGCCTCACCGCCCCGAACGGGCCGGCCCAGCAGGCGGTCATCCGCCGGGCACTGGCCGACGCCGGCCTCGAACCGTCCGAAGTGGACGCCGTGGAAGCGCACGGCACCGGGACGACGCTCGGCGACCCGATCGAGGCGCACGCGCTGCTCGCGACCTACGGCGCCGATCGCGAGGCGCCGCTGTGGCTGGGCTCGCTGAAGTCGAACGTCGGGCACACGCAGTCCGCGGCCGGTGTTGCCGGCGTCGTCAAGGTGGTGCTGGCGATGCGGCACGGCGTACTGCCGAAGACCCTGCACGCGGACCGGCCCTCGACCCGCGTCGAGTGGGAAACCGGCGCGGTGCGCCTGCTCACCGAAGCCCGTCCCTGGCCGGAGGCGAACCGGCCACGCCGGGCCGGGGTCTCCGCCTTCGGGGTCAGCGGCACGAACGCCCACGTCGTGCTCGAACAGGGAACCGTCCTCGAACGACCCGAGCCCCCGGTCGCGGAACCCGTGCCCCTCGTCGTGACCGCCCGTACCGCGGAGGCACTGGGCGAGCAGGCACAGCGGCTGGCCCGCGCCGCCCTGCCGGTCGCGTCCGCGGCCAAGTCGCTGCTGCAGGCGCGGGCACGCCGGGAGCACCGCGCAGTCGTCTTCGCCGCCACCCCGGAGGAGGCGGCCGAGCGCATGGCCGCTTTGGCCGGCCCGAAGGGGATCGCGGCCGCCCGCGCACCGGAGGTCGCGTTCGTCTTCACCGGCCAGGGCGCGCAACGGCCCGGCATGGGACAGCAGCTGTACGAGGCGTTCCCGGTGTACGCGGCCGCGTTCGACGAGGTCTGCGCGGAGCTGGATCGCCACCTCGACCGCCCGCTCGCCGAGGTGCTCGGCACGGAACTGGTCCACCGCACCGACTACACCCAGGCGGCGCTGTTCGCGCTGGAAGTCGCGCTCGTACGGCTGCTGGCGTCGTTCGGCGTCCGGCCCGCGGTGGTGGCCGGGCACTCGCTCGGCGAGCTGACCGCGGCGCACGTCGCCGGCGTGTTCTCCTTGGCGGACGCCGCGAAGCTCGTCGCCGCGCGGGGCCGCCTCCTGCGGGCGCTGCCGGACGGCGGGGCGATGGTCGCCGTCGCGGCGTCCGAAGCGGACGTCCAGCCGGTGCTCGGCGACGGGGTCTGGCTGGCGGCGGTGAACGGCCCGGAAGCCGTTGTCCTTTCGGGTGAAGCACAAGCCGTACACGCGGCCGCGGCGTCCCTCGGGGTCCGGATGAGCACGCTGAACGTCGACCGCGCGTTCCACTCCGGGCTCGTCGAACCGGTGCTCGCGGAGTTCGCCGAAGCCGCCGAGACCGTCACCTACGCGCCACCGGCCATCCCGCTGGTGTCCGGCGTCACCGGTGAAGTGTCCGAAGTGGACTCGGCCGGGCACTGGGTTCGCCAGGTGCGCAGCCCCGTCCGGTTCGCCGACGTCGCCCGCACGCTGCTCGGCCGGGGCGCGGTGATCGTCGAAGCCGGCCCGGACGGCGCGCTCGCCGCGGCGATCCGGCGCGAGGTGGCGGTGCCCGCCTTCGCCCTCACCCGCCGCGACCACCCGGAGCGCGAAACCGTGCTCACCGCTCTCGCCGAGCTGTTCGTCCGGGGCGTGGACGTCGACTGGGCGCCGGTCGTGCCGGACGCCCCGCTCGTCCCGCTGCCGCCGACGGTCTTCGCGCGTGAGCACTACTGGCTGCTGCCCGAGTCCGACGACAGCGGCCTCCACGACTGGCGCTACCAGGTCGAGTGGGTGCCGCTGCCGGACCTTCCCACGCGCCGGCCGAAGGTCCGGGTCATCGGCGACGACGACCTCGCGGCCGTCCTCGGCGACGCCGAAAACCCCGACGTCGTCCTCGTGCGCGCCACCGACGCCGCGAGTGCCCTGCCGGTGCTGCGGCCGCTGCTGGCGCAGGACGGCCCCCGTGTGTGGGTGCTGACTTCGGGCGCGGTCGGTACCGGGGGCGCAGACGTGCCGTCCGACGCGGCCGCCGCGCAGGTGTGGGGCCTCGGCCGGACGGCGGCGTTGGAGCACCCGCAACGCTGGGGTGGTCTCGTCGACGTCACGGCCGACCTCGACGACGAAGGCGTGCGCCTGCTGCTCGCGGTGCTGGCCGGTCCGGAGGACCAGGTTGCCGTCCGCGCGTCCGGGGCATACGGCCGCCGGCTCGTCCCGGCGGACCGCGTGCCTACCGGTCCGGAGTGGACACCCCGGGGCACGGTCTTGGTGACCGGGGGTACCGGTGGGGTCGGTGGGCACGTCGCGCGGTGGCTGGCCGGTGCCGGCGCCGAACACCTGGTGCTGATCAGCCGCCGCGGCGAGGAAGCGCCCGGCGCGACCGGACTGGCGGCGGAGATCGAGGCGTCCGGGGTGCGGGTGACCCTCGTCGCCGGCGACCTGGCCGATCGCCCGACCGTGGCCGAGCTGGTTTCGGAATACCCACCGGACGCCGTCGTGCACGCCGCGGGTGTCTCGGGCGGAGCCGCGACGATCGCCGGCTGCACGCCCGATGCGCTGGCGGAGGTGCTGGCGGGCAAGGTCGCCGGCGCGCGTCACCTGGACGAACTGCTGGGTGATCGGCCGCTGGACGCGTTCGTGCTGTTCTCGTCGGTCGCCGCGACGTGGGGTGCGGCCGGCCAAGGCGCGTACGCGGCGGCGAACAGCCACCTCGACGCGCTCGCCGAGATCCGGCGGGCCCGGGGCCGGGCGGCGCTGTCGATAGCGTGGGGCGCCTGGGCCGCGGACGGCATGACCACCGAGCAAGACGCGCGCGAGCACCTCCGGCGGCGCGCGGTCCGGATGATGGAGCCCGGCGCGGCGTTGCACGCGCTGCGTGCGGCGCTGCGCGAACAGCGGGCCACGGCGGTGGTGGCCGACATCGACTGGCCGCGGTTCGCGCCGATCTTCACCGCGGCCCGGCCGAGCCCGTTGCTGGATGGAGTTGCCGCGGCCGGTGCCCGGACATCGCCCGACGTGGCGGGCTCTTGGTCGGCGAGGCTGGGGAAGCTTGCGTTCCCGGAGCGCATCGAGGCGCTGACCGGGCTCGTCCGGGCCGAGACGGCGGCAGAACTGGGCCACCCGGACGCGACCGCGGTGCTCGCCGACCGGCCGTTCCGGGAGCTGGGTCTGGACTCGCTGACCGCGGTGGGCCTGCGCGACCGGCTCGCGGCCGGCACCGGGCTGAGTCTCACTGCCGCCCTCGTCTACGACCACGCCACCCCGGCGGCGGTCGCACGCCACCTTGCTCCGCGGCTCGAAGCCGAAACTGCACCGGACGGCACCTTGGGTTCGGTCTACCGGGCCCTGGCCGAACGCGGCCTGAACGACGAACTGCACCGCTTCGGTCTCGGCGCGGCCGCCCTGCGCGAGCGGTTCCAAGGTGGCGAGACCGCGCGGGTGGTCCGGCTGCGCGACGGGGACGGCGTGCACGTGATCGGCGTGCCGCCGGTGACGGCGTTCGACCACGTGCTGAACTTCGCCGAGCTGGGCCGGCACCTGCCCGGCCCGGTGTCGGTGGTCGTGCCGCCGGGCTACCAGCAGGGCGAGCGGCTCGCCCCCTCCCTGACGGCGCTGGCCGACGTGCTGGCGGCCGCCGTCGTCGAGGAAGCGGCCGGGAAGCCGTTCGCCCTGCTCGGTATTTCGGCGGGAGGGCTCCTCGCCCACACGATCACGGCCCGCCTGGAACCGGGTGGGACGGCGCCGGTGGGGGTCGTCCTGCTGGACAGCTACCTGCCGGATTCGCTGTCCCGGCGGCTGGCACGAGCACTGGTTTCCGGGGCTGCCCGGACGCCTGCGGCCCGCTATGACGACCCGTCGATCACGGCGGCGTCGGCGTACACGGAACTGCTGCGTGAGTGGCGGCCGGCCGAGGTGGCGACGCGCACGCTGGTGCTCCGCCCGGCGAAGGCGGTCCCTCCACAACCCGGCGAGGCGGATCTGACCCGGGCCGAGTGGGCAACTACGTGGCCGCTGCCGCACGAAGTGGCGGAGGTGAGTGGAGACCATTTCACGATGAGCTCGCGCTTCGCCGCGGAGACCGCGGAGGTGGTGTGCCGCTGGCTTTCGCGGTGACGATTCGCCCTGTCCAAGACGACCGAAGGGGTGCCGCGCGGCCCCGATCGAGCCCCGCGGCACCCCTTCGACCTACTCCTGCAGGCTGACGCGCCGGCGTCAGCGGGTGATGCAGGCGCTGGGCATTTGGATGGCGGGGGAGTGCCGGGCGTGCAGGTGCACGATGGTCGATCCGGCCTCGACAGCGGCCAGCGCGCCGATCGACAGCCCGAAGCCTGATCCGGGGGTCCGTCCTGCCTCCCCCGGCCGTCCGTCCGCTGAAGGCAAGGCTCAGTGAACTGACCGACCACGAGCTGCGCAAGCTGGCCACCATTCTGCTCCGGTATCGCTCCATCGACGAGTTTGCGGCTATAGCCCGCCGCCTTGCTCGCGCTCGCCGACCTGGTGGGGCGCGTCGCCGACGTCGACAGTGCGTTGGGTGTCAGGTTGCGGATGCCATGTACGCCGCCAGGATGTAGTTCGGATGCCGGTCGAGGTTCTTGCGGGCCCGGTCGTAACGCATGGTCGTGCGCGGGTCGGCATGGCGGGCAGCGATCTGGACATCGCGCAGGTCGACGCCCGCGTCGAGCATCGTGGTGACGAAGGTGTGGCGAAGTATGTGCGGGTGCATCCGCGGGAGCCGCACGACCGAGGCCTCGGCCAACCTGCGCAGCCGGCGGGTGGCGCAGTGCCGGTCCATGCGGATGCCTCGTCGGTTGAGCAGGACTGGACCGTGCTCGCGGTCGCCGACGGCTCGGTCGATCGCCCGGCCGACCGCCGGCGGCAGCGGCACCAAGACAACCTTGCCGCCCTTGCCAGCCACCCTCAGCACCCGATGTCCGTGTTCCTCGCCGATGTCGCTGATGTCCGCGGCGCAGGCCTCGAACACTCGGAGGCCGAGTAGTCCGAGCATCGCGACCAGCGCGAAGTCGAACGGGTTGACCGATTCCCGGGCCGCGCTCAGCAACGCCTCGAACTGCAGGTGGGATAGGCCGAGGGTCGGTGACTCGTTGGGCACCGTCGGGCGCCGGACGTACTCCGCCGGCGAGTGCTCGAGCACGGTGTCGATGACGCAGGTGCGGTAGAAGCCGGTGACCACTGACATCCTGCGCGAGACCGTGGAGGGCTTGAATCGTCGCACCTCCTGCATCCAGCGCACATACAGCTCGATCTGCGCAGGGCGCGCTGCCAGCGGGGCAACATCGCGTTCGCCGCACCAGGTGAAGAAGATCCGCAGGTCCGACTCCGAATGCGTCCGCGAAGCGCCGGTATAGCGTCCGAGGTACGCCATAGCCGCCAGTCGTAACACCGTTTCGTCCAGGTCCGAGGGCTCCATGACCTCCGATGCTCGGTGAGATCGCTCGCAGCACAAGGTCGGGGAGCGCGCCACCTGCGGCATTTGCGGACGTTCAAGCCGTGGCGGACAAGGTCGCAGGCAGCGGCTTGACCGCAGCTGCTGCCGCTGTTCGACGGCAGCAGCGTCGCCCGGATCGGCCAGGCCGGCCCGCTGCCGGTCGGAGACGTGATCGCGGATAAGGCGTATTCGCATCCCTCGACCCGCCAGGCGATGCGAGACCGGCGGATCGCCCGCCGCGCGGCCAAAGGCTCCGGGGTCGGGCGACCACCCGCGTTCGGCGCTGAGTCGAAATCCGTCCTCCGCGGAGTTCTTGATCACGCCGTCCAGCGGCACTTGGCCAGAGAACCGCTCGGCGACTAGCGCGGGTCAGACACCCGCCTCGAGCACCGCGAGGTCGCGCACCGCGTAACGGTGGTGCTCGGCTTCTTCCTTCAGCACCACCTTGAGGCAGCGGCGCACGACGTACTCCTGCTCGGGATACATATCAGCCGGCTTGCGACCACACACCCGGTCGAGCTCGGCCGGGGTGAGCCCGTCGACCACACGTCGCATCGCGGCCATGCGGGCGAGCCGCGGCGCAAGCGCCTCCTCGAATGTCGGGGTGGCTTCGACGGTGAGGCCGAGCTTCGTCGCCTCGTCGGACGGCGCCCCGCCGGCGGGGAACCCCAACGGGTGGTAGGGCGCTTCCTCCTCGAGCACGGCGTTGCCGAGCCAAGCATCGCAGGCGAACAGCAGATGTCGTTGTGTCTCGACGAACGACCATTCGCCATCGACCTGCTCATGAAGTTTGGCCTCGGGCAACAGCCTCGCCCGGCTGAGCGTCGTGCCCCACAGGGTCTCGATGGCGTCCCAAGCGGCCCGGTAGTCCTCGGGGGACGCCGCATTCCGCGCCAGCGCCCGCGCGGGGTGCCGGCGGTCGAGCTCGGCCTCGACGTAAGCGGTTACGTCGACGTCGTTGACGACGAGGCGCTCGAAGTAGCCACCGAGGTAGACGTCGCTGCCGTAGCAGTCGACGATCTTCAGACTGTTCACCTCGCAATCGCGGATCTCGAGGCCGGCGAGGTCGCAGAGGTGGATACGAGCACCGCGGAATCGGTCGGTCTGGGCGTATTCGGAAACCATCGAAGCAGTCTCGCTGTCTTGTCCCGTCCGCGCCACGCTCCGCACCGGCCTGGCCGTCGACTCGATGTGTGGCACCGCTGCGCCGGACCAGCCGGTGATCCTGGCCGTGCGTGAGATGAACCGTATCGCCCGCAACGCCGCGGAGTTGATGGCGCTCTCCGCCCACACCAAAGTGACCGGGTACAGCTGGATCTGCTCACCAGGGCCACTGACCGGGATCTACGCCCCGCACGGCAGGGCTCCATCCTCTTCGCGTGCGCTGCAAGACAAGGGCGCACTTTCGTCCGTTCGACGGTGCACCTCCCGTTGTTCGCGCACTAGGCTTCGCCTCCATGATCGAGGACGACACGCCAGCCGATCCGGTCGCCTCGCGCCGCCCGGCCTACCTGGAAGACCTGGCCGGCGGTGTGGATCGGTTCTTCGAGCCTCGCCGGACCAGCTGTCCGTGGTGCGACTCTATTGCGCTTCGGGGCCGGTTGCGCACGACCGACTTGCTGCAGCACAAGCCGGGCCGGTTCGTGCTCGACGAATGCCGGGACTGCGGGCACGTCTTCCAGAACCCTCGGCTGAACCCGGTCGGGCTCGAGTTCTACTACCGGGACTGCTACGACGGGCTCGGCGAAAAGAACATGACCGGGATGTTCGAAAGCAACCGGGCGGGTTATCGCTCCCGGGCCGAGCTGGCCCGGGAAGCCGGCGCATCGGGTGAGTGGCTCGACGTCGGCATGGGACACGGGCATTTCTGCAAGGAAGCCGCCGCGGTGCTGCCCGGAGTCGAGTTCGACGGCCTCGATCTCGGCGACGGGGTGGACCTGGCGCGTCGGCAGGGCCGGATCCGTACCGGCTACCGGGGCTTGTTCGTGGACTTGGCCGAGGAGCTCGCCGGGCGTTACGACGTGGTCAGCATGTACCACTACCTGGAACACACCGCGGAACCCCAGCGAGAGCTGGCGGCGGCGATGACGGTGGTGCGGCCTGGCGGGCTGCTGGCGATCGAGCTGCCCGATCCGGAATGTCGCTGGGCGAAGCTGCTCGGCCGGTGGTGGATGCCCTGGCTGCAACCCCAGCATCTGAACCTGATGCCGATCGGCAACCTCCGTGCCGAGCTGGCGGCCCGCGGATTCACGGTGGTCGCCGAGCAACGTGCCGAGCCGCATGGCGCCATCGACGTGCTGGCCGCGTCGATCATGGCGGTCAACGCACTGACGATCGCCGGGGAGGATCTTCCGTGGCGGGGCGCCCCGCCGACGCGGTGGCGGCGGATCCTGCGCAAGGCCACGTTCGTCGCGTGCGTGCCCTTGTTCGTACTGGCCTCGGCGGCAGACCGGAGCAGTGCACCCTTCGGGCGGCGTCGCGGGTGGTCCAACGCGTACCGGGTCGTGGCCCGCCGGGACCCCGCATAGCCCGCACACTCCGCCGGAACCCGCGCCTTCCTTCCGGGGAACGCCCTTTGCGGGAACCGTGGATTTGCCCGGCGCGGTGATCTAAGGTCGCGTCATGCTGCTGGCCGGAAAGGTCGCCCTGATCACCGGCGCGAGCACCGGGATTGGCGCCGCGTCCGCGCGGCTCTTCGCCCGGGAAGGCGCGGCCGTGGTGCTGAGCGCGCGTTCGGCGGACAAGCTCGCCGCGCTGGTCGAGGAGATCCGGGCCGCGGGAGGGCAGGCCGCCGCGGTGGTCGCCGACGTCGCCCGGGACGCGGGCTGCGAAGCGGTCGTCGCCGCGGCGGTCAACCGGTTCGGGCGGCTCGACGTAGCCTTCAACAACGCCGGCGTCGGTCCGGAGGGAACGCCGCTCGCGGACACTTCACCGGAGGCGTGGCAGGCGGCGCTCGCGACCAACCTGACCGGCGTCGCGCAGTGCCTGCGACACGAAATCCGCGCGATGCGAGCGGCCGGTGGCGGCGCGATCGTCAACAACGCCAGCACGGCCGCGTTCTTCGGGACCGCCTTCTCCGCCGCGTACTCCGCGTCCAAGCACGGCGTGGTCGGGCTGTCGAAGTCGGCGGCCGCCGAATACGGCGCCTCGGGGATCCGGGTCAACGTCCTGAACCCTGGCGTCACCGAAACCCCGCAGACCGGGCCGTGGCTCGACTCGGTTCCCGGCGAGCGCGACCGGGTCGCCGGGTGGAACGCGCTGAAGCGGCTGGCCCGCCCGGAGGAAGTGGCCGAGGCGGCGGCGTGGCTGCTGTCGGACCGCGCCTCGTTCGTGACCGGCGCGGAGCTGGCCGTGGACGGCGGCTACACGGCGATCGCGCCGTACGTCGGATGATGTCCGCCGCCGGCTCTCGCCACACCTGACGGCCGAAGACGCGTGGCCCAACCGCCCGCAGAACGCGCCGGCGTCGTCGACCAGCACACGTGCCAGGTGCCGTATGTGCCGGCCGACCAGGAACATCGCGGGCCGGGAACAGGCTCTCCGGCAGCGCCCGCCAGCGCTGGCCCGGCGCCTTGGCCGGCGCGAGATCGATCGCGGTGCCGCAGCAGCTGCGCCACAGCCGGCGAGCCGAGGAAGGCCACGTTGATCCAGGTTGGCGCCGGCGGACAAGTCCACCAGGACCCCGTGCAGCGGCGTGGGCGCCCCGGCGGCGAGGTCGACGTCACCGGAGTAGCCCTCGTTGAAGACCAGGTAGAGG
>NZ_JBEZYB010000051.1:0-55927 GCF_040638285.1 Amycolatopsis sp. NPDC026612 | reverse complement strand
TTCACACCGTCGCGTCCGGCCAACTCGCCGCCCGCAGCGGCCAACTCGCCCGTGTTCCCGGTGAGTTGGCCGTTTTGGGCGGCGAGTTGGCCGCTGCGGGCATTGAGTTGGCTGTTGCGGGCGGTGAGTTGGCTGTTGCGGGCGGTGAGTTGGCTGTTGCGGGCGACAGGTACGTTTCGGCGGCGGCCGGTTCACGCGCGGTCAGCGGCCCCGGCGAGCCAGCTGCTGACCCGGCGGGCCGCGGCCATCCCCGCCCACGCGGTCAGCTCGATCAGGGTGCCGTCGCCGGTGGCCGTGGCGCGGAACGCGTCCACCAGGTCTTCGTCGACCTGGTAGGACGCCAGCGCGACGGCCAGGGCGAGCCGACCGGCCGGGCGGTCGGCCTCGGTGAGCCCGGCGACCGCTTCCTCGAGCCAGGATCGGCTGAGTCCCGGCGGCTGTCCGTCCCAGGTGGACAGCCAGTCGAGCAGGAGCGTCCGGACGGCGGCGGGCACCGAACGGGCGCCCGCCGCTTCCGCCGCGGCGTAGGCCCGGGCGAGCGCGTCGGCGACGACCGGGTTCCCGGCCGCCCAGTGCAGGTCCTCCGGCAGCGGGGCCTCCGGCAGCAGCTTCAGTGAGTCACCCGCCCGCGGGCCGGGACCCACCGACGGCCGCAGCACGCCGCCGAGCACCCGCCGCGCCCGCGGCTTGGCGGCCTCGGGGACGTGCGCGGGAAACGGCGAATCCCGGAGGAACACGTTCACCATGCGGTTGTAGTACTGGAACGCCACGGCGACGCCGATCAGCTCGGGTGCCTGCGCGGGCGGGAACGGTGGCGCGGGCGCCGCCGCGGTCGCGGACGCGCGCGCCCACGCCTCGAGCTCGTCCCGGACGGCCCCGCCGGGGCCGTCCGGGATCGCGGCGAGCGTCATGCCGTGCACGTCCACGCAGTACGGGCAGCTGTTGGCCGCCGACACCCCGGTGGCCACCGCCTCCTTGGCCGCCCGCCCGGCCACACCGGGCGCCAGCAGCGTCTCCCGCAGCAGCACCCAGGCCGCGGCCATCGTCTCCGGCGCCGCGGAGTGCAGCGCCACCGGCGGTGCGAGCATCCCGAAGTCCCGCTCCACCTGCCGGTAGACCGCGGCGACCAGGCCGCGGGCCCGGCGCCGGGGCACCACCTCGACGTGCCGGGTGTCGCGCAGGGACTTGCGCACGGCGAAGCGGACCAGACCGGCGATCATCGTGGGCTCCTATCGGGCGGTGTGCGCGCGGGCGATCACGGAGCCCACCACGAAGTCCGGGTACTGCTCGGCGACGGCGTCCACATCGGGCAGGACCGTGACGTCACCGAGCCCGGCCCCCTCGAACGTCGCCCGCCAGGCGGCCGGGGTCAGGAAGCCGTGCGTGGGCCGCTTCACCGGGTCGGTGATGACGTCGGTGAAGCTGTCCAGGAAGTCGAAGATGATTTCGGCGTGGATGGGCCGGGCGAGCTTCGTCGGCCGCACGCATTCGGACACGACGACCGCGCCGCCCGGCTTCAGTGCCTTCGCCGCCTCGGCGACGACGAAGTCGAGGTCGGGGGCCACGTGGAAGCAGTTGACCGCGTACACGGCATCGAACGTGCCGGGCTCGACTCCCTGCGCCGCCCAAGGCAGCGTCATGTCGATGCGGGCCGACTCGACCGTCGTCGACGGCGACGCGGCCGCGGCGGCCGCCTTCTCGCCGTGCCGGGCGAACGTCTCGGCGACCTCGGTGAACCGGTAGCGGGTGACGGCGGAACCGAGCGTGCGGAGCGCCTGTTCGGCGCCGCTGCCGCAGCCGCCGCCGATCTCGAGGATCTCGAACGGGCCGCCCCCCGTCGGCACGAGACGGGAAAGCGCCTCCGCGCCGACCTTGTTGTTGATGGAGTACAGCAGGTTGTCGTTGGAGAAGTACTTCAGCCACAACGGCAGCTTGGCGGGGGCGAAGAGGATTTCGTCGCCGGTCGCTTCGCCGGCGAAGAACGTCTTCGCCTCGTCGACCAGCGTCCGCAGGATTTCGACGGCGACGGCGGCACCCGGCTCGCGCGCGGCGAGTTCGGCGGCGACGTCGTCGAACGACGGGACGGCCACCGTGCCGGGCACGTACCGGCCGCCCTCCCGGGCGAAGATCCCCGAGTCCGACAGCTTTTCGTACAGGAAGTGCAGCGGGATCGTCCGGCGCCACGGGATCGACAGCTCCTGCTTCGCCTGCTGGACCGAGGTTCCGGAAGCCGTCGGCAGGGCACCGATCGAGGAGAGGATCCGGTGGGCGGTCGCGTCGACGAGGCGGGCGAACGTCTCGTTGGCCGCCAGGAAGCGGAACGGGAAGTGCTCCCGGACTCCCTCGTCGGCGATGGCGGCGCGCAGCTTCGCGAACTCCGCCGCCTTCGGGTGGTCTTCGGGCCGGCCGTAGGCGTTCTCCGCCTGCTCAGTCATGGTCACTCACTTTCGCGATGTCCGACGGGGTCAGGCCGCAGCACGGCCGGCTTCCGGGAACGAGTGGACGGTCAGGGGCAGCCCGCCGCCGAGGCGCAGCGACATCATCGGCTCCGGCACGACCGTCCGGCCGGGCACTGTTTCGAAGCTCAGATCGCGCAGCAGCGTCGAAATGATGAAGGTGGCCTCCATCATCCCAAGGTGGTTCCCGACGCAGAACCGGGGACCGGCACCGAACGGGATGTGCGCGTAGCGCGGCCGGTCCACGGGCTTGGCCGGGTCGAACCGGCCGGGGTCGAACCGGTCCGGCTCCGGCCAGTACCTCGGGTGCCGGTGCAGCGTGTACGGGCAGATCAGCACTTCGGCGCCGGCGGGCACGTGGTAGCCGCCGACCTCGTCGTCGGCGATCGCCCGGCGCGGCAGGATCCACACCGGCGGGTTCAGCCGCATGGCCTCCTGCAGCACCATGTGCGTGTAGCGCAGCTTGGGCAGGTCCTCGTAGGTGGGCCGGCGGTCGCCGTAGACCGCCACCGCCTCCTCGTGCAGCCGGTCCCGGACCTCCGGGTGCCTGCTCACGTGGTCCAGGGTCCAGCCGACGGTGCTGGCCGTCGTCTCGTGCCCGGCCAGCAGCAGGGTCACCAGTTCGTCGCGCATGCGGCGGTCGGCGACGCGCTGGTCGCTTTCCCGCGCGGTGGAGGCGATCAGCCGGGTCAGCACGTCGTCGCCGGCCGCGGACGGCTGGGTCTTCCGCCGCTCGACGAGGATCCCGACCACCTCCTGGAGGTGGTCACGCGCCGACCGGAACGCCCGCTGCCCCTTCAGCGGCAGCCACCGCGGCACCAGGCCCAGCGTCTCCATCTCGAACATCGCCTGGTCCTGGACGGCCTCGAAGGAGTGCTCGACGTGAGCGAACTCGCCGAGGTCGATGTCCAGCAGGGTGGTGCCGAGCACGCCCAGCGTGAGGGCGGTGACCTCGGTCAGCACGTCCACCGGCCGGCCGGTGCCCCGGTGGGCGCCGATCCGTTCGACCAGTGCGAGCGCCTCGTCGACGATCACCCCGGCCTGCGCGGCGATCCGCTTGTGCTGGAACACCGGCTGGATGGCGCGCCGCTGTTCCTTCCACAGCGCGCCTTCGGAGGTCAGCAGCCCGTCGCCGAGGGCCCGTTTGGCCTCGGTGTAGCCGATGCCCTTGTGGTAGTTGCCCGCGTTGTCGGCGAGCACGTGCTTGGCGTGGTCGGGATGGTTGAAGATGTAGAGCGTCTTCGGGCCGATTGCCACCCGCACCGCGTCGCCGTACTCGCGGACGGCCTCGCTCATCAGGCCGAGCCGGTCCGCGCGGAGCTTGCGCAGGATCCCCGGGGCGGCCCGGCGCGGTGGTCCCGGGGGAACGCGGCGAGGGCGGCCGGTCATGCCGTCGGGCCGGGTGTGGGCAGGCCCTGCTTCGCGGGGGTGTTCTGGTAGGCGGCGAGCCGCCACTGGCCCTCGGTCCGCACGACCAGCCAGGAGGCGCGGATCGCCTGCGCGGTGGACACCTCGGTCTCGCCGGCCGCCAGCACGCCGCCGGACGACAGCAGCAGCGCGGCGTCAGGACCGAAGAAGCGCAGGCCGACCGGCTTGCCGATCACCTGGGTGCCGGCGTACGGCCCGGCGAAGGCGTCGGCGAAGTATTCCTTGATGGCCTGGCGGCCCTGCCGGAAGATGCCGGGCAGGATGAGCGTGCCGTCTTCGGTGAACAGGTCGGCGATCGAAGCGGCGTCCTGGTGCGCCCAGGCCGCCAGGAGCCGCTGGGGGATCACTGCGACGGCCGCCTGGTCGGCGGCCGGCACCTCGGTGGTGGTCATGGCGCTTCCTTTCGGGCGAACGGCTGGGGACGACGGCGGGCAGGGAAAACCGGCCGGACGGCGCGGCTTCCCGGTCACTCGTCCACGTTCGCACCGATCGCCGCCCACCCACGTCTCCCGCAGTGCGGGGGTGCCGTGGGCCGCCCGGGCCCGCAGCGCAAGATCGGAGATGAGCCCGGCCCGTGCCCCGGGGCAAACTGGAAGCTGTTTGGGCCGAAGTGTCACCAGGGCCCGGTGCGGGCCGGGGCCCGCGACCCGTCTCGGGTACCCCCCGGACGTTGGTTGGGAGGCCGGCGGATGGCGATGCGCCTCCAGCTCGTCGAGGGATTCGAGCTGCTCGAGGAATGGGCCGAATCGGCGTCACAGGCCCAGAGAAATGTCATGTACGAAGCTTTGTTCGCCGTCAGTGACGGTTCCGCATTCCTCATTTACGACATTTTCGGTGACCCCGGTGATCGGGGTAATCTCGTCGTCGCGGTGAAACCCGATCTGGTGCTCAAGGTTGTGCTGCGGCGCGCGGACTCGTCGTTCGCGATCCGCTATGCCGGCCCGCCGGACGACGACGAAGCCGCCGGTCCCGGCGGCGAGGTCGTGATGTCCGGTGAGGAGCCCGGCAGCCCCGAAGGGGGTTAGGCCGAACGGTCCAGCGCCGGGCCTCCACCCGGCGGGCACACATCACGAGCGATCGATGTATTCCTCACCTTGACAGCGTCTCTCAGCGTGTGAAAACCTTTTCGTGTTCGCTGGTCAGCCCGCATTCTGGGGATCCTTGTTCAAAGGAGGCGCTGGACCATGTCTTCACCCGAGTTGCCCGGACTGGACGTCCACGGACGCGTAAGGGCCCGTGACATCCAGATGACCGGCACGGCCGATCTCGGCCGCCGCGTCCTGATGATCACCGGGGCCATCGACACCACCGACCACGACGTCGCGATCAGCGTCACCCTGCCGGCGGCGGGTCGCTGGCAGGTCATCAAGGCCGAGACGAACCTGACCGACCGCACCTGGGTGGCCATGCAGGCGGTGCTCGACGAGGACTCGACGTTCGTCGACGACCCCGGGACCGCCGTGATGTCCCCGCAGTTCGCGAAGAGCTTCATGACGCCGGACCAGCGGCGGCTCACCTTCTACGACGGTGAGGTCCGCCCGGGCGAAGCGGTGCTCAAGATGTATTCGATGGAGACGGGCGGCCGCAAGCCGGGCTACTTCTACTCCCGGTACAGCCCGATCGCCACCGACAGCGCCGAACAGTCGCAGGCGACGCTGGACCAGCTGGTCAGCGACGGGATGCAGCAACGCCCGGTGATCGAGCTGATCGTGCCGATCACCGTCGTCGATTGAACCCCGGCCGCGGCCGGTATGGTGCCGATGGTTCCGGCCGGCTGCGGTCCTTGTCCCCCTGCTTCCGGCCGGAGTGGTGACCCGTGATCAAGTTCGTGCCGGAGCCGCACCTGCTCGAGTCGCCCCGCGGCCGTGACTGGCCGCGGCTGCCGCAGCCCGCCGTCCGCGACCGGGACGACGTACCGGCGAACACCGCCGAAGTCGTCATCGTCGGCGCGGGCCCGGCCGGCCTCGCGGTCGCGTCCGCGCTGTGGCACCACGGCGTGCGCGATGTCGTGCTGGTCGACCGGGACGGCCGCCCGTGCGGCCGGTTCTTCGCCCGGATCGACCGGCTCGGCCAGCGGGTGCTCCGCTCGCCGTACGAACACCACCCCGGCGTCGAGGGGTACCGCGACTGCGAGCTGCTGGACTTCGCGCGGCTGCACTGGGCACGGCTGACGGCCACCGAGCGGCGCGAGATCCGGATGGCCCAGGCCGGCCACCGCTCGGTCGTCCCGGTCGACGTCTTCCAGGCCTACTGCGACCACCTGGCGACGAGCCACCACGTCGCGGAGAAGACCTGGCGGGCGTCGGTGCGCGAAGTGCTGCCGACCGACGAAGCGGTGACAGTGCGCGCGAACCGGTTCACCGTGACCGCCCGGCACGCGGTGCTCTGCCTCGGCGAGGAACGACGTCCGGCGCCCGAAGCCTGGTGGGGTGGCGGCCCGCCGCCCGCCGGAGTGTCCTACTGGGACGAACCGGCGACGCCGGGCGGGCAGCGCCAGATCGTGGTCGGCGCCGGGCTCACCGCGGCGCACCTGATCGCCGACGCGCTCGCGGCGGGCAGGCAGGTGCACTGGGTGGTCCGGGAAACAGGCGAGCACTACCAGTGCGCCGACGTCAATTCGTCGTTCTTCCGCCCGGAGGGCCGGGCGCGCTTCGACGGCGTCGACCGGCCCGGGCGGCTGGACCTGATGCGCCGCTTCCGGCGGGCTTCCATCATGTTCGAGTTCCGGCCCCTGCTGCAGCAGGCCGAAGCCGACGGGCGGCTGGTCGTGCACCGCGGCGAGTCGGTCAAGGAAGTCGGCGAAGGCGTCCTGTGCCGGCTGGAGAGCGGCCGGTCCATCGGCGCGGACACCGCCGTGCTGGCGCTGGGCACGACCCCGTCGATCGGCAGCGGTCTGCTGCCGCCGGGGGTCGTGGGGGAGCGCGACGGCTGGCCGGACCTGGACGAGCGGACGCTCCGCTACACCCGCACCCCCCGCGTGTCGGTGGTGGGCGCGGCGGCCGGGCTGGTGCTCGGCCCGGCCGCGCGCAACATCGACGGCCACCGGGTGGCGACCGCGCGGGTGGCCGCGTCGATCGCGCACAGCCTGCGCCACGGCCTCGTCCCGGTGGTGGCCGGTGCCCGATGACACCCGGTTCGCGCTGCCCTCGATCGACGCCCCGGACGCCACCGAGGTCGGTGTCATCCTGCTCGGCCTCGACGCGGAGCGCCTGCTGGCCGGCGTCGGCTTCGCCCGGCTCGCCGACGACCCGGCGCTGGTCACCCAGGTCGTCGACCAGGCACGGCACGAGGTGGCCGGCCTCGGTTACGCCGGCCTGATCGCGGCCGGACGGGCCCGCTGGCGCGCGGTCCGGGCGGCCGCCGGGAGCCCGCCCGGCACGGCGACCCCGGCTTCCCCGCGGCGCGCCTGGGCCGAAACCGCCGAGCACGTCGCCGCCGCCGTCCCCGATGCCGGACCGGCGTCCATCGCCTACCTGACCGCCTGCACGCTGCGCCGCCGGGAAGTCGACCGGCTCGCCGACGAAGACGGAGAACCCGATGTCGTACTTGAAGTCCCTGCCGGCTGAGACCAGGCTGCTGGAGGTGTTCCGGGCCTACCCCGGCCCCGCCCGGCCGCTGCTGGACCTGCACGAGCAGGTCATGCGGGCCGAATCCCCCTTCACCCCGGGCGAGCGGGAGCTGATCGCGGCGTACGTCTCGGGCCTGAACGGCTGCGACTACTGCCACGGCATCCACACGATCACCGCGGAGGCGTTCGGCGTCCCCGAAGGGCAGCTCGCCGCCGCGGTGCGCGACCTCGAGTCCGCGCCCGTGGACGAGAAGATGAGGCCGGTGCTCGCCTACGTCGGCAAGCTGACCCGCACGCCGTCCCGGGTGACCGACGCCGACGCCGACGCCGTGTTCGCCGCCGGCTGGGACGAGCGCGCGCTGCACGACGCGGTCCTGGTGTGCGCGCTGTTCAACTTCATGAACCGCATGGTCGAGGGCGTGGGGCTGAGCGCCGATGCGGCCTACGCGGAGGTGTCGGGCCGCCGGCTGCGCGAAGTCGGTTACGCGGGCTTGGGAAAGGTGCTCGCCGAAGAGGGCTAGGCCACCTGGGAATCGAGCACGACGGCGGGTGCGCAACTGTGGAGACGCAGCTAGCCGCCGCCCGGGCGGATGCTTGATTCCACGGCCACCGCCGCGGTGGCCGCGGCCTGCGGAAGGTGCGGAAATCATGGTCATCGTCCTGGCTGCCGACGCCACGGAAAGTGATGTCGAGGCCATTGTCGACCGGGTCGTGAACGCAGGCGGCGAAGCCTTCGTCAGCCGCGGTGTGAGCCGGGTGATCGTCGGTCTCGTCGGCGACGTCGACCGCTTCGAAACGCTCAACTTCGGCGCGATGCCGGGCGTCCACAGCGTCACCCGCATCTCCGCGAAGTACAAGCTGGTGAGCCTGGAGCACCGGCAGGAACGGTCCACTGTGTACGTTCGCGGGGTGCCGATCGGCCCGGACACGGTGACCCTGATCGCCGGGCCGTGCGCGGTGGAAACCCCGGAGCAGACCCTGGAGGCGGCGCGGATGGCGCAGGCCGCGGGCGCGACCCTGCTGCGCGGCGGCGCTTTCAAGCCGCGCTCGTCGCCCTACGCCTTCCAGGGGCTCGGCGAACTGGGGTTGCGGATCCTGGCCGACGTGCGCGACGAGACCGGCCTCCCGGTGGTCACCGAGGTGGTCTCCGCCCAGGACGTCGAGATGGTCGCCCGGTACGCGGACATGCTGCAGATCGGCACCCGGAACATGCAGAACTTCGGGCTGCTGCAGGCGGTCGGCGAGGCCGGCAAGCCGGTGCTGCTCAAGCGCGGCATGAGCGCGAGCATCGAGGAATGGCTGATGGCCGCCGAATACGTCGCCCAGCGCGGCAACCTCGACATCGTGTTGTGCGAGCGGGGGATCCGCACGTTCGAGACCGCGACCCGCAACACCCTCGACATCTCCGCCGTGCCGGTGGTCCAGGGGCTTTCGCACCTGCCGGTGATGATCGACCCATCACACTCCGGCGGGCGCCGCGACCTGGTGCTGCCCCTTTCGCGCGCGGCGATCGCCGTCGGCGCGGACGGCGTGCTCGTCGACGTCCACCCCCACCCGGAGCAGGCCCTCTGCGACGGCCCCCAGGCACTGGTCGCCGACGACCTGCGAATCCTGCAGCGCTCCCTGGAAGACCTCGCCGGCGTGCTGGGCCGCGGGGTGCCGTCGTGGCGGAGCCGCCGCGCCGCGTAAGCCGGAACCTGCGCGGGCACGCTGTTCTCCCCGGGTGATTCCGGGCGGTGCGACGACGCAGCGGTCGCGGAGAAGTGCTGGTGTGTCAACGTTCTTGGGAGCGGGCACGGTACGCAGGCGAGTGCGGGTGTTCGGCCGCACCGCCGCGAGCCACCCGTGGCTCGGTCGCTCCATTGTGGACCGATGGTGGCCGGGGCTAGTGCTCGGCGAGCGGAAGCGGCCGGTCCGGTGGCCGACGCGGCGTTCTGCGTGCCGCGGTCGGATTGCCTTGGGGTACCTCGTTTGTTGCGCGAGTACCGCATCGCGGCGGACCACGAACTCGGACCGCACCTGAGCTGCCCGGGCGTGTCCGCCGCGCCGGTGTCCGCGGGGAACGTCGGCGGCGCGGAGAAAAGACACCCGGCCCGCCGCCGCCGTGCAGCACTCTTCAGTGCTGGGAAGACGTTGCCGGAACCCGGGTAGGGCCCGCGCAAACGAGGAGATGCGCGACCCGGCCCCCTGGGGCAGCCTTGAAGGGGAAGATTTCCGGCCGCCGGCCTGGCTTCGCGCGCCTGGTGTTCGTTCTCGTCCGCCCCATTTGGAGGATATCTTGGCCACCACGATCCCGACGCGCGAGGAAATCGTGCGCAAGGTGTCGGACCTGATCCCGTCCCTGCGCAGCCGGGCGGCGTCGGCCGAGGAAAACCGGCGACTGCCCGAGGAGACGATCGAGGCGCTCGCCGACGCCGGTGTCTTCAAGCTGCGGCGCCCCAAGCACTTCGGCGGGTACGAATCGGACGCCCGCACGCTCACCGAGGTCTTCACCGCGATCGGCCAGGGCTGCGGCTCCACCGCGTGGGTCGCGTCGGTCTACTCGATCCCGACCTGGATGGCCTGCCAGTTCCCGGACGAGGTGCAGGAGGAGGTCTTCGCGACCCCGGACGTCCGGATCTGCGGCACGCTCAGCCCGACCGCGATGGCCACGCCGACCGACGGCGGCATCGTCGTGAACGGCAAGTGGGGTTTCATCAGCGGCGCGCACCACGCGCACTGGCAGGAGATCATCGCGATCCTGGTGCCGCCGGACGGTGAGCCGTACCCGGTGATGGCCCTGGTGCCGTTGTCGGACCTGCTGGTCGTCGACGACTGGGACACCATGGGGCTGCGGGGGACCGGCAGTGTCAGCACGTTCGCCAAGGACCTGTTCGTCCCGCAGGAGCGCGTGCTCCCGCTTCCGGTGGTGCTGTCCGGGCAGACCGCGTCGCAGCGCAACGCGGACTCGCCGGTCTACCGCGCGCCGCTGATGCCGGTCGCGGCCGCGTCCTCGACGGGTGCGATCGTGGGCATGGCGAAGGGTGCCATGGATGTCTTCCTGGACCGGCTGCCCGACCGCAAGATCACCTACACGAACTACGAAAGCCAGCGCGAGGCGCCGATCACCCACTTCCAGGTGGCCGAGGCGGCGCTGAAGACCGACGCGGCCGGGTACCACGCCTGGCACGCGGCGGACCTGCTGGACCGCAAGTGCGCCGAGGGCACCGAGTGGAAGCTCGAGGAGCGGGCCCGGACGCGCGCCGATGTCGGCCAGGTGATCCAGCTCGCCAAGGAGGCGATCGGCATCCTCGCGAACGCGAGCGGCGGCAGCTCGGTCTACCGCGGAATCCCGATCCAGCGGATCAACCGCGACATCCAGGCGGTCAACCAGCACGCGCTGATGCACCCGAACACGAATTTCGAGCTGTACGGCCGGGTGCTGTGCGGCCTCGAACCCAACACCCTCTACATCTGAGGCGGCGAGCCGGAACCGGCCGGCTCCGGAGCACCCGCGTGCCACGGCGAGAACGTCGTCGAACGGCCTGATCCACGAGCTGGTCCGAGGGGCCGTTGTCCGTGCCGCGGGCAACGGCCCCTTCCGTACCTGGAGGTTCGATGCTGGTCAGTGTCACCGGTGGCACCGGCTTCGTCGGCGCGCACTCGGTCGCCGCGGTGCTCCGGGCCGGCCACCGGGTCCGGCTGCTCGTCCGCGACGAAGGCACCGTGGAGCGCGCGCTCGTACCGTTGGGGGTCGACACCGGCGCGGTCGACGTCGTCACGGGCGACGTCATGGACCGGTCCAGTGTGGACCGCCTGGTGCACGGCGCCGACGCGCTGCTGCACGCGGCAGCGGTGTATTCGTTCGACAGCCGCGCTCATCGCGAGATGGGGCGGACCAACGTCGAGGGCACCACGCACGTGCTGGACGCCGCCCGCCGCGCCGGAACCGGCCGGATCGTGTACGTGTCCAGCTTCGGTGCGCTCCTCCCCACGCCGGACCGGGTACTCGGCCCGGATTCGCCGGTCGGCCGCCCCCGGGAGACGTACCTCGCGGCCAAGGCCGCCGCCGAGTCCGTGGCGCGCGGCCACCAGTCCGCGGGGGTGCCGGTGACGATCACCTACCCGCCCGCGCTGCTCGGTCCGCACGACCCCAAACTGGGCGATCAGGTCACGCGGGTGCGCAACACGCTGCGCGGGCTGATGCCGGTCTGGCCGTCCGGCGGGCTGCCGGTCGGCGACGTCCGCGACACCGCCGCGTTGCACGCGGCGGTGCTCGGCGGGGCAGGACCGGCAGGCAACCGGCACTTCGCCCCCGGCCACTACCTGAGCACCCGCCGGTTCGTGGCGACACTGCGCGAGATCACCGGCCGTGCGCTGCCGGCGATTCACCTCCCCGCCCGCGCAATGCTGCCCCTCGGCGCGCTCGTGGGGCTGGTGCAGCGAGTGTGGCCATGGCACATCCCGGCGGAGTACGGCGCGATCTACACGTGCGCGTGCGCGGCCAGGGTGCCCGAAACGGCGAGCGGGCACTCGAGCAGGCCGGTGGAGGAGACCTTCGCCGACACGATCCGCTGGCTCCACGGCGAGGGCCTGCTGTCGGCTCACGCGGCAGGAACCGCGGCAGCCAACGGCCTGCGCGCGGCGTGATCATCGCCGCGGTGCTGCAGTGCTGGGCTGCCGCGCTGCCGCCCTGCTGCACTGCCGCGGTGCCGCGGTGCCGGACTGCCGCGCCGCCGAGTCGAACGAGCAGATGTGTGGAATCGCCTCGTCTCCTGGCGCAACGAATCGAGCAGCCGCAGGGGTTCGCGGTTGTCCTTCGTCGTCAAGTCGGGTACCGCGGACCAGTTGGGCCCGGACCGACCGGACCGCCGGGGCCAGTGGTCCGGTCCACGCTGCTCGGGTTCGCGGCCGCCAAGCGGAAGCACGGGATCAGGCTGCCTCCGATGTGGAGGGCGATTCGGGCGCCTCGGGCCCGGAAGGCTGCCGCTCACGCTCGGCCAGGTAGCGGAGCTTGACCAGATGTCGCCGGACAAGGCCCGCATGCCGAGCTTCGTCCAGTACGTTGCGGGTGATCCTGTTGGTGCGCCGCCGACGGTGCCGTCCGCCGGATCCTTCGTTTTCCACAGCGGTGTTCGCCTCCTGATCGGGTTGTGGTGGTTCACTCCATCGGTTGGCGTGGCGGCCGAACCGTGCCGGTGTCATCGCTCGGAGTGATCGATCGGTTGCAGAAGCCCGGTCAATTGGCTTTGCGTCCAGCCGACAAAGCTGTGCGGTAACAATTCGGAATGGCGCCGACGCCATTGGGCCACCTGGCTGCTCACGCGGTGCGCCTTGCGGACCAAAGCGAAGCCGGCACCCCGGGGCCGCCACCGTCCACAGTGGGGACACGCCTCGGCCGGGCAGCACGGTGGGATGTGGGACTGATCACGCGGCCGGGCGCGCCGTGCGCGATCGCGCACGGCGTCTTCCCTGGTGGCGCCCCCGGCAGGACTCGAACCTGCGACCTAGAGATTAGAAGGCTCTTGCTCTATCCAGCTGAGCTACGAGGGCCCGCGCCGACGGCTGCTGCCGGTCGTGCCGGTCGCCCGGCACGGGCAGCTTAGTCTTCGCCATCCTCTCGATCGTTCTACACCGGCGAATCGTTTCAGGTCTCGTTCGACGGAATTCGGAAGTTCGGCCGGGGGCGAGGCCGGGATCAGGCACCTGTAACGGGACGACGACCGTGTGTGCTCCTTTCGGTCCGGGTTGGAGCGGCTCGCCGGTCGGGTGGGTTCCGTGCCGGGCTCGAACCTGCTATCCAGAGATCAGAAGGCTCTTGCTCTGCCCGCCGGCTCGGGGCCGGAGGCTGTCTGCGTCAGCCTCGAACCGGCGACCTGGAGATGGGAAGGCTCATCCGCGGGTCGCCGGTACCCCGGCGCGGCCGCCGCCGACCCGGGCTCCAGGTGGAGGGTCGGCTCGATGTGCCCTCGGCTGGAGTTTCCGCGGACGCCGGCCGGCAGATGGGTGCCACCGGAGAACTCCGGGCTTCGCGCCCCAACGGCGTGGCGGGGCCCCGTGGGCGCGCCACGCCGCAGAGGCGCGCCCACGGGGTGGGGCCGCTGTCGGGGGAGCGGCCCCGGTCGGGGTCCGGCCGCCGCCGCGAGCCGGCTCTCTCCTGGGAGCGGGCGGCGGGTTCGGGCCCGGGTCAGGGCGTCACTCCCAGATCTGGATCCCGCGAACCAGGAACGACGCGTCCGGGACGAACGTGCCACCACCCGGGTAGGTGACAAAATCTCCCTCGGTCGAGCATTCCTCGCTCTGGTAGACCGTGACGTCCCGGGACATCAGATTCGCGAACGACGCCCCGGCGAATCCTTCCGGCAATGGAATGCATTCCGCCGGATTCGCGGTGCGCAGGTCGAATCGCTGGGCGGTGCCGCCGTAGTCGTTCGCCCGCCACAGGCAGAACTCACCCTTCTGACACCCGGGATCTTCGTGCGCGGACGCGGCTGTGGCGGTTCCGGCACTGCTCACGAGCCCCAGAACGGCCAGGACGAGCAAGCGCGGCAGGTGGGCGCGGAAACGGCGTGCAGACATCGTGGATTCCCCTCCGGAATCGCGGCTTTCGGGCCGCGGCGAACTGGTGATTCCAGGTTGGCGTCCGGGGGCTGATTTGTCAGCCCGCAATTTCGGATCTGTGGACAGCCGACCGGGTGGAAACCGGTTGTCCACAGATCCGCGAACGGTCTTGCCAGGGTGGGAAAGTAGTGCTAAGTGGGCCCGGTGCTGGTCCGCACCGCGCGGGAACCGGCACCTCGGCCGCGCGGGCACCGAGCCGGCGCCGGCGTGCCGTCGGCCAGCGAATACGCGACCGCGATGCGGCCTGCGCGATCGCTCCCGTGCGGGCTGGTCGCGAGGCTGCGCGCGGTCGGGGCCGGACCCGCGCAACCGAGCTCGGAAGCATCCGCGGCACCTGTCCCCGCAGCCGCGGGAACAGCGGGACCGGGCCGGTTGTCGGTGGTGGAGACGATGGCCCTCAAGGGCGTGGGACGGTGGCGCCGGGTGAAGCGCTTCAGTCACGCTGGACTGCGAAAGGGGGAGCCATGCGGGATCGGCTCGCGGTGTTCACGGTGTTCGCCCTCAACGGCGTCGCGCTGGGCTCCTGGGCGTCGCGCACGCCCGCGCTGGCGGCCCAGGTGCACGCTTCGCCCGGCGTCTTCGGCCTGGCCCTGCTCGGCGCCAGCGCCGGCATGCTCGCCGCCGCCTCGGTGTCCGGCCGGATCATCGAACGGGCCGGGGCCCGCGCGGTCGTCGCCGGGAGCACCGCGGCCGCCGCCGGCTCGCTGGTGCTGGTCGGTTTCGCGCCGGACGTGCCGCTGCTGGCCGGCGCGCTCCTGGTCATCGGCGCGAGCGTCGGGATGCTCGACGTCGCGATGAACGTCGCCGCGGTGGCCGTCGAACGCCGGGTCGGCCGTCCGCTCATGCCGGTGTTCCACGCCGGGTTCAGCTTCGGGGCCCTCGCCGGTTCGCTGGCCGCGGGTCTCGCCGCCGCCCACGGCTGGTCGCCGGGCCGCCACCTGACCGTGGCGGCCGTCGCCGCCGTCGTGGTGCTGCTGCTCATCGTCCGCGAGGTGCCGGGCAGCCGTCCCGAACGCACCGGACGAGTGGCGCCGGGCCGGGCGCCGGTCCGCCGTCCGGTGTTGTGGCTGCTCGCCGCCGTCGCGCTGTGCTCCGCGATCGCCGAAGGCGCGTCGTCGGACTGGTCCGCGCTGCTGATGACGGCCGAACGCGGGGTCGGCCCGGGCGCGGCGGCCCTCGCGTTCGCCGGGTTCCAGCTGGTCATGGCGCTGACCCGGCTCGCGGGGTCCTGGGCGCAACGCCGCTTCGGCCCGACCCGCTGTCTGGCCGCCGGTTCGGCGCTGGCCGCGGCGGGCCTGGTCACCGCGGCCGCGATCCCGGTCGCCGCCGCCGGTTACGCCGGTTTCGCGCTCGCCGGCGCCGGCCTCGCCGCCTCGTTCCCGCTCGCCCTCAGCCTCGCCGGCGACGCCGGGAAGCGCGGGGACGGCACCGGCGGCGAGCGGGAAATCGGCTTCGTCACGGCCATCGCCTACACCGGGTTCCTCGGTGGCCCGCCGATCATCGGCGGCATCGCGCAGGTCACGGACTACAGCGTGGCCTTCGGTTTCGCCGGGCTCGTCGCCGCCCTGATCCTGCCCGCCGCGATCGCCGCCCGGCGGTCGCGACGGCGCGAGGAGGCGGCCGCGGTGGTCGGCCGCCGGCCCTCTCCGGCCCGAAAATCCGTGCCGGAGACCGGGTTCCCGCCACGGTCCGGGCGTTGACAGCCGAATGGTCCCGGGGCAAGCTGACAGCATCAGTAAACTGAAATGAATGCTTCGACGTTTCGATTTCAGGTCGGCTGATCAGGGTAGGGGCCTTGGTCCGGGGAGGACGTCGTGAGGGTTGTGCTGTTCGGCGGCGCGGGGGCGCTCGCCGGCGTGAGCGGGCGGTTCGGTCCGGGACTTTCGCTGGTCCAGAACGCCGTGCCGCGGCTCGTGCTGGTGCCGGTCGTGTTCCGGCTCGTGTTGTTCCTGCAGGCGGTCTGGGCCGTCGACGGGCTCGCCGCGCCGGCGCTCGGCATCGCGGTCGCGCTCTACGTCGTGCCCAACCTCGTCGAGGTCGCCTGGGTCTTCCGCCGCACCACCGGCATCCGGCCGGTCCTCGCCGCCGACACCGCGTACACGGTCGTCACCAGCCTCGCCGTTGCGGCGTTCGCGGCGGACGTGCCCGGTCTGCTCGTCCTGACCTGGCCGAACATCCTGGGGACCGTCATGGTCTGGACCCTGCTGCGCGGCGCGCCGGCCGGCGCGGTGGCCATCGCGGGCGCGGTCCTCCTGCGGTACGGCACGGCCGCGGTCTCGGGCACGTCGGCGCCCGCGACGTGGATCCTGCTGGCGCTGCTCGCGGCGGCGGTGACGGCGCTGGCGATCGTGCTGCTGGTCGCGGGTTCGATGCGGTTCGCGCTCGGGCTGGGGGAGCAACGCGGCCGCGCCGCCGAACGGGAACGGCACCGCCGCGACGTCCACGACACGGTGCTGCAGGTGATGGAGTCCCTCGCGCTGCCGGCGCCCGGGGACGCGGCCGACCCGCGGGGCAGCCTCGACCAGGTCCGCCGCACCGCCCGCGCGCACGCCCTGCGCCTGCGGCTGAGCCTCGACGGCGACGCGGCCGCCGAGCCGGGTGGCCTCGAACACCGCCTCGGCGCTCTTGCCGTCGAAATGACGGCGGACGGCCTGGGCGTCGACGTCGTCTCGCTCGCGAAGCCGATCGAAGTACCCGAAAGTGTCGTCGATGCCTTGCACGACGCGGCCCGCGAAGCACTGCGAAACACGCTGAAGCACGCGAAGACGTCGAGAGCTGTGGTGTGCCTCGAAGGACGCGAAGGGATCGTGACGGTGTCCGTGCGCGATCACGGGACGGGCTTCGACCTCGGCGCGCACCGCGCGGGGTTCGGTATCGAGAACTCGATCCACGCGCGGCTGGCCGAGATCGGCGGCGCCGCGCGCATCGACTCGGCGCCGGGTCAGGGCACCAGGGTCGTGCTGACGGCGCCGCTAGAGCTGCGTTTCCCCGTCGGGTGAGTCCCGCCACTGGGCGAACGGGCGGTCCAGCGACCACTTGCCGTCCTGCTCTTCGAGGACGCGGTATTCGCAGGTCCCCGGGTTCGACAGCGACTCGAACAGCTCGATGCTCCAGCCGAAGAGCCGGCGGCACAGCAGCCGCAGCGTGAGCCCGTGCGACACGATCAGCACCGTCTCCGGGTGACTTTCGTCGCGCAGGCGCAGGTCCGAGAGGAACGCCGCGACGCGGTCGTCGACGTCCGCGCCCGACTCGCCGAAGGGCAGCCGGTAGAAGAAGTGCCCGAACTCGTGGCGCCGCGCCTTCTGGATCTCCTGCTCGGCCGGGTCCTGGAGGTTGCCCCAGTCCTGCTCGCGCAGCCGCGGTTCCGGCACCAGCCGCTCGTACGAGGCCCGGATGTCCAGCAGCCGCAACGTCTCCTGCGTGCGCGAATACGGGCTGACGTAGACGGCGGGCCGCGCGCCGCCGAGCAGGCGGACGATCTCCGGCGCCACCGCCTGCGCCTCCCGCCGTCCCTTCTCCGTCAACGGCAGGGCGTGGTCCGGGATCCGCGTGTAGGCGAGTTCGTCGACGTTGCCCAGCGACTCGGCGTGCCGCAGCAGGATCATCTTCACGCTCCCATCCTGCCCGTCACACGGGCCTGACCGGGGCGGGCATACCCTCTGGGGCGTGTCCAGCGAGCCCGTGACGAAGCCCGACGTACCGACGCAGCGCCGGGCCAGTGTGCTGCCCCTGGTCTCGGTGGGGGTCCTGCTGGCCGCCGTGATCGCGATCGGCCTGATCGCGCTCACCGGCGGGGCCGGGTACGCCATCGCCGGCCTGCCCGACCCCGGGCTGGTCACCAAGTACGGCATCACCGTCATGCGCGTGCTGTCCGAATCCGCCTCGGTGATCTGCGTCGGCTCGCTGCTGCTCGCCGCCTTCCTGGTGCCGCCGCAGAAGTCCGGGACGCTCGGGCCCGAGGGCTACGGCGCCCTGCGCGCGGCCGGGATCGCCGCCTGGGTGTGGTTCGCCGCGGCGCTGCTTTCGGTCGCCTTCACCGCCGCCGACACCGCCGGGAAGCCGTTCGGCGACGTCCTGGACCCGCAGACGCTGCTGGACCTGGTCGGCGCCATCGAACAGCCGAAGGCCTGGCTGTGGACGGCGTGGATCGCGATCTTCGTCGCGCTCGGCTGCCGGCTCGCGCTGTCCTGGGGCTGGACGGCGGTGCTGTTCTTCCTGGCCGTCGGCGGACTGATCCCGGTCGCGGTCACCGGGCACTCCGCCAGCGGCGGCTCGCACGACGTCGCCACCAACAGCCTGCTGTTCCACCTGGTCGCCGCGTCGCTGTGGGTCGGCGGCCTGGTCGCGCTGCTGGCGCTGGGGTACCGGCGCGGGAACCACCTGAGCCTGGCCGCGCAGCGGTTTTCGAAGCTGGCCCTGGTCTGCTGGATCGTGATGGCGCTCTCCGGTGCGGTGAACGCGCTGGTCCGGATCGGCCTGAACGACCTGTTCACCACCGACTACGGCCTGCTCGTCGTGGCCAAGACGGTTGCGCTGCTGCTGCTCGGGGTGTTCGGCCAGCAGCAGCGGCAGAAGGGCGTCGCCGACCTCGTCGACGGCAGGGGCGGCAGGCAGCTGCTGCGCCTGGCCGCGGTCGAGATCCTGATCATGTTCGTCACGATCGGCATCGCCTCCGGGCTGGCGAGGACACCGCCACCGGCGGACGCGATCACCCAGCCGTCCACCACCGAGCTGCTGATCGGCTACAACCTCGACGGCGCGCCGACGGTGTGGCGGCTGCTCTTCGACACCCGCTTCGACCTGGTCTACGGCACGCTCGCGCTCGTACTCGGCGGCCTGTACCTCGCCGGCGTCCGGCGGCTGCTGCGCCGGGGCGACACCTGGCCGGTGGGCCGCACCGTCGCCTGGATCATCGGCTGCGTGGTGCTGCTGATCGCCACGTCGTCGGGGGTCGGCCGGTACGCGCCCGCGATGTTCAGCGTGCACATGGGCAACCACATGCTGCTGTCGATGGTGGCGCCGGTGCTGTTCGTGCTCGGCGGGCCGGTGACGCTCGCGCTGCGCGCCCTGCCTGCCGCGGGCAAGGACGCCCCACCCGGGCCGCGCGAGTGGCTGGTCGCCTTCGTGCACTCCCCGGTGTCGCGGTTCCTCACCCACCCGGTGGTCGCGCTGCTGCTGTTCGTCGGCTCGTTCTACGCGCTGTACTTTTCCGGCCTGTTCGACAGCGCCCTGAACTACCACTGGGCCCACCTGGTGATGAACGGCCACTTCCTGCTCGCCGGGTACGTCTTCTACTGGCCGGTGATCGGCGTCGACCCGGCGCCGCGGCGGATCCCGTACCTCGGCAGGCTCGGGATGATGTTCGCCGCGATGCCGTTCCACGCGTTCTTCGGCGTGATCCTGATGAGCAAGCAGACGGTGATCGGGCAGGCCTTCTACAGCCAGCTGCGCCTGCCGTGGGTCACCGACCTGCTCGCCGACCAGCGGCTCGGCGGCGGCATCGCCTGGGCCGCCGGCGAGGTCCCGGTGCTGCTGGTGCTGATCGCGCTGCTGGTGCAGTGGTCGCGTCAGGACGAGCGCGAGGCGAAGCGGCGTGACCGGCGCGAAGCGGTGACGGGCGACGAGGAGCTGAACGCCTACAACGCGATGCTGAAGAACCTCGCCGACGGCAAGCGCGCCGACTGAGTCTCGACTTCCGGTCGAGGCTCGGCCATGGCGTCCGATGCCCGGAAAACGGCCATTCCAGTGATCCTGGGCTGACATTCGGTAGTGCGACGGTGACCGGCGTCGAGTCGCGATCAGGTGCGCTCTACGATCGTGGGTATGGCCGAGTTCATCTACACCATGAAGAAGGTGCGCAAGACCGTCGGGGACAAGGTCATCCTCGACGACGTCAGCACCGCGTTCTACCCCGGCGCCAAGATCGGCGTGGTGGGGCCGAACGGTGCCGGTAAGTCCACCGTTCTCAAGATCATGGCGGGGATCGAGCAGGCCAGCAACGGCGAAGCCTTCCTCCAGCCCGGTGCCTCCGTCGGCATCCTCATGCAGGAGCCGGAGCTCAACGAGGAGAAGACGGTCCGGCAGAACGTCGAGGAGGGCCTCGGCGAGATCAAGACCAAGCTCGATCGCTACAACGAGATCGCCGAGCTGATGGCGACCGACTACAGCGACGCGCTGATGGAGGAGATGGGCCAGCTCCAGGAGGAGCTGGACCACGCCGACGCCTGGGAGCTCGACTCGACCGTCGAGCAGGCGATGGACGCGCTGCGCTGCCCGCCGCCGGACGAAGGCGTCTCCCACCTCTCCGGTGGTGAGCGCCGCCGGGTCGCGCTGTGCAAGCTGCTGCTGTCGGCGCCGGACCTGCTGCTGCTCGACGAGCCCACCAACCACTTGGACGCCGAAAGTGTCCTGTGGCTGGAACAGTTCCTCTCCCGCTACGCCGGCGCCGTCCTCGCCGTCACCCACGACCGGTACTTCCTGGACAACGTGGCCGAGTGGATCATGGAGATCGACCGCGGCCGCGTCGTCGGCTACGAGGGCAACTACTCGACGTACCTGGAGAAGAAGCGCGAGCGCCTCGAGGTCCAGGGCAAGAAGGACCAGAAGCTCGCGAAGCGCCTGAAGACCGAGCTCGAATGGGTGCGGTCCAACGCCAAGGCGCGCCAGACGAAGTCCCGTTCGCGGCTGGACCGCTACGAGGAGATGGCGGCGGAGGCGGACAAGCACCGCAAGCTCGACTTCGAAGAGATCCAGATCCCGCCGGGCCCGCGGCTGGGCAGCGTCGTGGTCGAGGTCGACAAGCTCAAGAAGGGCTTCGACGACCGCGTCCTCATCGAGGGCCTGTCGTTCGACCTGCCGCGCAACGGCATCGTCGGCGTGATCGGCCCGAACGGCGTCGGCAAGACCACGCTGTTCAAGACGATCGTCGGGCTCGAGGAGCCGGACGACGGCATCGTCAAGATCGGCGAGACGGTCAAGCTGTCCTATGTGGACCAGAACCGGGGCGGGATCGACCCGAAGAAGACCGTCTGGCAGGTCGTTTCCGACGAGCTGGACTACATCCACGTCGGGCAGACCGAAATGCCGTCGCGGGCGTACGTCAGCGCGTTCGGCTTCAAGGGCCCGGACCAGCAGAAGCCGGCGGGGGTGCTCTCCGGCGGTGAGCGCAACCGGCTCAACCTGGCGCTGACGCTCAAGCAGGGCGGGAACCTGATCCTGCTCGACGAGCCGACCAACGACCTGGACGTCGAGACGCTGGGTTCGCTGGAGAACGCGCTGGAGCAGTTCCCCGGCTGCGCCGTCGTGATTTCCCACGACCGGTGGTTCCTCGACCGGGTCGCGACGCACATCCTGGCTTGGGAAGGCACCGACGAGAACCCCGCGCAGTGGTTCTGGTTCGAGGGCAACTTCGAAGGGTACGAGAAGAACAAGGTCGAGCGGATGGGTGCCGAAGCGGCTCGCCCGCACCGTGTCACCCACCGCAAGCTGACCCGCGACTGAGGGGGCGGGTTTCCCCGTGGAAGCCAGCAAGCAGCACCGGACGGGCCCGCACACGCGGCCGACTGCCGCCTCCGCCGGAGGCCGCACGTCGGCGGGCGTGGAGAGCGGGCGTTCCGTCAATGCCGGGGGAACCCTCTCCGCAGTCGGACGGCTCATCGAGCGGGCGGACGCGCTGCACCTGCGCGCGCCCGAGCTCGCCTTGGTGCTCGGCGAGCGCGCGGCCGCGCTGTCCGAGGCCGCCGGAGCCGACGAGCAATGGATCCGGGCCGAAAGCCTGGTCGTGTCCGCGCGCGTCCGCCTCGGCGAGCGGCCGGGCACGGTCGGGCGCGCGGTGGCGGCGCTGCGTGCGGCCGAGCACGCGGGCTACGGCGACATCGCGGCGCGGCTGCGCATCGACCTCGCCGTGTGCGCTCGCAGCCTGGGCGTGCCGCTGACCGGTCTCGCCGCGTTGCGGCCGGTGCTCACCGACCCCGTCGTGTCGCCGGTGCACCGCGCCGCCGCGCTGTGTCACCTGGTCGGCTGCCTGGGGCAGCTCGGGCGCAAGTCGGAGCTCGACCGGGTGCTCGTCGAGGCGGACAAGCTCGTCGTCGGCGACGGCTCGCTGGGTGCCGACACCCAGCTGCTGGTGCGGGCGCTGCTGCGCGTCGGCACGGCGGCGCACCGGCGCCGCCACGGCGACCTCACCGCGGCGGCCGACGCCGCCCGGACCGGGCTCGGCTTCCTGGAGAAGCTCGACAACCCGGCCGACGACGGCGGCCTCGTCCGGATCCGGCTCGTGCTGCTGCTGGTGAGCACGCTGCTCGACCGTGGCGACGCGGAAATGGCGTACGAGATCGCCGAGCCGGTGCTGGCCGAGCCCGTGCGGGCGGCCGGCGTCGCACCGATGGGCTGGCTGCGGCTGGCCGTGGCGACGCGCATCCACCTGCCGACGGGGTCCGGCGAAGCGGCGATCGAGCTGGTCCGCGAAGCCGTGGCGAGCACCGACCGGCACGGGCTGCCGTCGATCACCGCGAGGCTGTGGCTCGAGCTGGCGCAGCTGCAGGAACGGTTCGGGCAGGCCGAGGAGGCCATCGCTTGCCTGTACCGCTCGCGCGCGGCCGAGCAGCTGCACACCCGCGCCCGGCGCCAGGCGTGCAGTGTGCTGGCCGGTGAGTTCGGCACCGGGGAACCGGCTTCGGTCGACCTGGACGAGGTGCTGAAGGCGGTGCCGTCGCGGCCGGTCCCGGTCATCGCGGCCGCGCCGGTTTCGCAGCCTGCTCCCGAACCGGCTCCACGGACCCCGGCGTGGTCGTTCGGCAGCCGGGACGAGACGCCGACGCGCCCCGAACCGGCGCCCGCGTGGTCGTTCGAACGGCCGCGCGTGACGGCCGACGCGGCCGAGACGGCGCTGATGCCGGCGGTCCGCGACGAACCCGCGCCGCCGCCGGGCCGGAGGCCGGAGCCACGGGTGCGCCCGGAGCCGGTCGCGGCGAAGCGGCGCCCTGGGCCACCGCCGGCCCGGCCGGAACCGATCGAGGTGCGGTCGGCGGCCGAGCGTGGGCGGGAGCCGCAGTTGCGGTCTGAGGCCGTGGAGGTGCGGTCTGGGCGTGAGCCGGAGTTCCGCGCTGAGACGGCCGGAACACGGTCTGGGCGTGAGTCGCAGTTCCGGCCTGAGACGGTTGAGAGCCGGTCGGCGCGGGAGCCGGAGTTCTGCGCTGAGGCCGCCGAGAGCCGGTCGGCGCGTGAGTCGCAGTTGCGGTCCGAGGCCGCCGAGACACGGTCCGTCCGGCAGCCGGAGCAGCGATCCGAGCCGATCGAAGCGCGGTCGGCTCGGAACGTCGAGGACCGAGCCGAGCCTGCCGGCACCCAGCCCGCGCGTGAGCCGGAGTTCCGGTCCGAGGCCGCCGACACACGGTCCGCGCGGGAGCGTGGCCGCCAAGCGGAGCAGCGACCCGAGCCCGTCGAGGCCCAGTCCGCGCGGGAGCCCGCCGGGACGTCGCCCGAACGCCATCCCGAAGCGAGCGCCGACAGCGGGAAGACCAAGTTCTCGTGGGCCGCGCTGGCCGAAGCTCGGTTGCGGGAGACCGCTGCCGAGCGAGCGTCGGCGCCCACGCGCGTCACGCCGGCGCTGCCGCTCGCACCCGAGCCCGCCGCCGAACGGGAGCAGTGGGAGCCGGAGAAGCGCCGGCCGGAGCCGCAGCCGTCGACGCGCCACGACGCCGAACACGGCTCGGTGGCCGCGCGGTCGGTGCTCGACCGCCTGGGCATCTCGGGTTCCGGAGGAGCCGGGGGCCGCCGCCGGGCGGAGGACGCCGAAAGCCCGCGCGCCGAGGAAGCGCCCCGGCCCGAACCGGAGCTCGCCCCGCCGCCGCGGCCGGAGGACGAGCCGCCGTCGGTGCCCGACTACCGCGACGAAGCCGAGCCCTGGCTGCCGCGGCTGCGGATGCCCCCGACGCTGGAGCCGATGGAGGACTTCGGCCACTGGACACCGGCGACGGCACCGTTCCCGGAGAGCTACGCGCGCGCCATCGCGGAGGACGAGCCGCCACCGGACGCCGGGCTCGCCGACCTGCTCGCCCGCGCCCTCGCCGAACACCAGGCGGGCACGGCCAGCGCGGCCGCGCTGGTCAAGCAGCTCGGATCGCAGGACACGGGCCACCGCAACGGTCACGGCCGCAACGGTCACGGCGCCGAGGTCCCGGACTCCCGCCGTCACGGCTCGCGCGACTGAACCCGCCATGACCGGCGCGCCCGGGAGCGGCGGCAGGGCGTGACCTCAGCCCGGCCGGTCCGGCTCCCAGTCGGTGAGACCGCGTGTTTCGTCGCCGACTCGTCGTGGACACGCCGCAGTGGGCTCGGTCGCACTTCGGGGGTCGCCGACCGGCCGACAGCGCTCGCCGAGCGGTGTGCCCCTCCGTCGGCTGAACCGATCACGTTGGCCCGTCCGCCCGCACCACCCGTGCCGGACGGCTGGTCAGGGCCGCACGGACCCCCGGAACACAACCCGTCAGTAGCTTGACCGATCACGCGAATTCGCTGTCCCGGAAGGGTTTCCGCGCCTCGGGGAACCTCAGGGTCTTCATGTGATCCCCCGCCGCGGCGCATTAGTGTGGGGTGGCCGGCTCAACGCCGAACCGGCGCGGTGCCACCTCACGCAAACTGGAGAGTTGCCTCAAATGAGCTCGACCGGAGTCTCGTCCCTACCCGGAACCGGAGCCGACGCCGAACCCGAATTCGGCCCGCGCTCCCCGGCCAGCCCGGAGCAGATCAGGGACGACCTGATCGACTCCGCCGCCGGGCTGGCGCCGGAGATCGGTGAGCTCATCCGGCTCTACTACCGGCACATCCCGCCCGAGGAAATCGTCGGCGACGAAGCGGTGAACCTCGTCGGCGCGGTCCGGTCGCACCTGCAGCTGGCCAAGCACCGGATGCCCGGCCGCCCGGCCGTGCGGCTGCTGAACCCCACCGTCGCCGAAGACGGCTGGGCCCGCGAAGCCACCGTCGTGCAGGTCGTCACCGACGACATGCCGTACCTGGTCGACTCGATCGCCGCGGAGTTCGCCCGCGACGGCGTCCAGGTGCAGCGGATTGTTCACCCGATCGTGGTGGTCAGCCGCGACCTCACCGGTGAGCTGCTGGAAGTCCATCCCGAAGCGGACCCGGCCGAGCCGCCCGCGAACGCGGCTGCCGAGTCGTGGATGTACATCGAGATCGACTTCGTCACCGACCGCAACCGCGCCCGCGAGCTCGACAACCGGCTCTCCAGCGTGCTGGGCGACGTCCGTGAGGTCGTCGAGGACGCCGACAAGATGGCCCAGACGGCCTGCCAGCTGGCGAGCGAGCTGGAGACCGACCCGCCGCGGCTGCCCCGGGAAGAGGTGGCCGAGGGGGCCCGGCTGCTGCGCTGGCTGGCCGACGGCCACTTCACCTTCCTCGGTTACCGCCGCTACGAACTGATCGACAGCCCGGACACCGACGAACCGGCCCTGCGCGCCGTCCTGGCCTCCGGCCTCGGCGTGCTGCGCCAGGACAGCCTCGCCGCCCGCGGCCTCACCGCGGGTCCGGACACCGCCGCCACCGCGCTCGCGCCGACGCTGCTGGTGCTGACCCAGGCGAGTGCGCCCTCGACCGTCCACCGCCCGGTCTACCCGTACTACGTCGGCGTGAAGACCTTCGACGCCGAAGGCACCGTCACCGGCGAGCACCGCTTCCTCGGCATGTTCACCACCACCGCGCTGCACGAGAACGTCCTCGACATCCCGGTGGTGTGCAAGCGGGTTCGCGAGGTCATCCACCGCGCCGGCTTCCCGATCGAGTCGTTCTCCGGCCAGCGGATGCTCGAAATCCTGCAGAACTGGCCGCGCGCCGACCTGTTCTCCGCCGACACCGACTCCCTGTACTCGACGACGACCGGCGCGATCACGCTCTCGGACCGCCGCCGGCTGCGGTTGTTCCTGCGCCGCGACCCGTACGGCCGCTTCTACTCCTGCCTCGTCTACCTCCCGCGCGACCGCTACACGACGCGTTCGCGGCTGGCGATGCAGGAGGTCCTGCTCGAAGAGCTCGAAGGCACCCAGCTCGAATACAGCGCGCGGATCGGCGAGACCGTCCTGGCGCAGGTGCACTTCGTGGTGCACACCGATCCGGCGCGCCGGATCGAGCCGGACACGCTCGAGATCCAGGACCGGCTGAACGACGCCGTCCGCACCTGGGACGACCGGATGGTCGAGGCGGTCCTCGACGAACGCCGTGAGCGCGCCGACGGCGGCGTCGCCGTCGGGATCGTCGGCGAGGAGTCGGCCACCGAGCAGGGCCAGCGCTTCGCGAGCACCTTCCCGGAGGGCTACAAGGAGGACTTCAGTGCCGAAGAAGCGCTCGCCGACCTCCGCGCGCTCGACTCGCTGACCGACGAAGGCGATCTCGCGCTGTCGTTCTACCAGCCGGGCGACGCCGGGCCGGGGGAGCGGCGCTTCAAGCTCTACCTGCGCGGCGAGGGCGTCACGCTCTCGAAGGTGCTCCCGGTGCTGCAGGCGATGGGCGTCGAGGTGGTCGACGAGCGGCCGTACGAGCTGCACCGCGAAGACGGCGGCCCGTGCTGGATCTACGACTTCGGCCTGCGCGTCGACCGGAAGATGCTCGACGAGTCGGACGGCGACGCCGTCGCCGAGCTGCGCGGCCGGTTCCAGGACGCCTTCCAGGCCGCCTGGCGGGGCGATGCCGAGGTCGACGGCCTCAACGGCCTCGTCCTGCGCGGCGGCCTCACCTGGCGCCAGGCCGCCGTGCTGCGCGCGTACTCGCGCTACCTGCGTCAGGCCGGCAGCGCGTTCTCCCAGGACTACATCCAGAACACGCTCCTGGACCACACCCCGATCGCCACCAAGCTCCTGCGGCTGTTCGAGGCCCGGTTCGACCCGCAGTCGTCCGACGCCGACCGCGAGTCCGTGACCGAAGCGCTGACCGCCGAGCTGAACGCGATGATCGACGAGGTCACCAGCCTCGACGAGGACCGGATCCTGCGCCGGCTGATGGCCGTCATCCGGGCCACACGGCGGACGAACTACCACGTCACCGGCACCGACGGGAAGCTGCGGCCGTACCTGGCGATCAAGCTGGACCCGGCCGGCGTGCCCGACCTGCCCGAGCCGCGGCCGAAGTTCGAGATCTTCGTGTACTCGCCGCGCGTCGAAGGCGTGCACCTGCGCTTCGGCGAGGTCGCGCGCGGTGGCCTGCGCTGGTCGGACCGCCGCGAAGACTTCCGCACGGAGATCCTCGGCCTGGTCAAGGCGCAGGCGGTGAAGAACGCGGTCATCGTGCCGGTCGGCGCGAAGGGCGGCTTCGTCGTGAAGCGCCCGCCGGCCTCGAGCGGCGACGCGAGCATCGACCGCGACGCCCAGCTCACCGAGGGCATCGCCTGCTACCGGATGTTCATCTCCGGTCTGCTCGACCTGACCGACAACCGCATCGAGGGCAAGACCGTGCCCGCGCCGGGTGTCGTCCGGCACGACGCCGACGACTCCTACCTGGTGGTCGCCGCCGACAAGGGCACCGCGAAGTTCTCCGACATCGCGAACGAAGTCTCGGCGCAGTACGGCTTCTGGCTGGGCGACGCCTTCGCGTCCGGTGGCTCGGTCGGCTACGACCACAAGGCCATGGGCATCACGGCGAAGGGCGCCTGGGAGAGCGTCAAGCGCCACTTCCGCGAGCTGGGCAAGGACACCCAGACCGAGGACTTCACCGTGGTCGGCATCGGCGACATGATGGGTGACGTCTTCGGCAACGGCATGCTGCTGTCCGAGCACATCCGCCTGGTCGCGGCGTTCAACCACATGCACGTCTTCCTCGACCCCAACCCGGACGCGGCAGCGTCATACGCCGAGCGGCGCCGGCTGTTCGACCTGCCGCGCAGCTCGTGGGACGACTACGACCGCTCGCTGATCAGCGAAGGCGGCGGGATCTACCCGCGTACGGCGAAGTCGATCCCGATCAGCCCGCAGGTCCGCACGGCGCTGGGCCTCGAGGAGGGCGTCACCGCGCTGGCGCCGATGGACCTGATCCAGGCGATCCTGCTGGCCCCGGTCGAGCTGCTGTGGAACGGCGGCATCGGCACCTACGTCAAGGCGGAGAGCGAAACCCACGCCGCTGCCGGCGACAAGGCCAACGACGCCATCCGCGTCGACGGCAGGCAGTTGCGCGTCCAGGTGTTCGGCGAAGGCGGGAACCTGGGCCTCACCCAGCTCGGCCGGATCGAGTTCGCCCGCCGCGGCGGCCCGGACGGGGCCGGCGGCAAGATCAACACCGACGCGCTGGACAACTCGGCCGGGGTCGACTGCTCCGACCACGAGGTCAACATCAAGATCCTGCTCGACCACCTCGTCCAGACCGGCAAGCTGGAGCGCGAGCAGCGCAACGAGCTGCTGGAGGAGATGACCGACGAGGTCGGCGCGCTGGTGCTCAACGACAACTACCGGCAGAACGCCGTCCTCGGCGTCAGCCGGGCGCACGCCGCGCCGATGGTCTCGGTGCACGCGCGCCAGGTGCAGGCGCTGGTGTCCGCGGGCGCCTTCGACCGCAAGCTCGAAGCGCTGCCCGGCAACTCGGAGTTCCGCGAGCTGGAGAAGGCGGGCAAGGGCCTCACCTCGCCGGAACTGGCGACCCTGCTGGCCCACGTCAAGCTGGAGCTGAAGGACGAGCTGCTGGCCAGCGACCTGCCCGACTCGCAGGTGTTCGCCGGCCGGCTGCCCGACTACTTCCCGAAGCCGCTGCGCGAACGGTTCGCGGACGCGATCGGCGAGCACCCCCTGCGCCGTCAGATCATCACCACGATGATCGCCAACGAGGTGGTCGACGGCGGTGGCATCTCGTTCGTCTACCGGCTGATGGAGGAGATGAACGCGACCGCGACGGACGCGGTGCGCGCGTACGCCGTGGTGACGCGCGTGTTCGACCTCCCCGCCCTGTGGCAGGAGATCGACGCGCTCGACAACGTCGTGCACACCGAGGTCGCCGACGCGATGGTGCTGGAGACGCGGCGGCTGCTCGACCGGGCCGCGCGCTGGTTCCTCACCAACCGGCCGCAGCCGCTCGCGCCGCTGTCGGAGATCAAGCGCTTCGGCCGGGTGCTGAACGAACTGGTGCCGAAGATCGGCGACCTGCTTCGCGGCCGCGAAGCGGAGTCGGTGCAGGCGCACGCGGACGAGCTGATCGCCGCCGACGTGCCGGCCGGCCTGGCCCGCCGGGTGTCGCTGCTGCTGCACACCTACGGCCTGCTCGACGTCACCGACGTGGCCGAGCTCGCCGAGCAGCAGGTCGGGCTGGACGCCATGCACAGCCCGGCGGAGACGGCGGAGCTGTACTACGCGCTTTCGGCGCACCTGGACATCGATCAGATGCTCACCGAGATCAGCAAGCTCGAACGCGGCAACCGCTGGCACGCGCTCGCCCGGCTTTCGCTGCGCGACGACGTCTACAGTTCGCTGCGGGCGATCACCCTGGACGCCTTGCGGCACAGCGACCCCGGCTCGTCCGGGGACGCCAAGATCGCCCAGTGGGAGAAGACCAACGCCTCCCGCCTGCAGCGGACGCGCGTCGCGCTGGACGAGATCACCAAGTCCGGCCGGCTCGACCTGGCGATGCTGTCGGTGGCGGCCCGCCAGATCAGGAGCACGGTTCGGTGACCTACGTTGCGCACGTCCGCCCGCGCTGGACGGACATGGACGTCTACGGCCACATCAACCACGCGAAGCTGGTGACCCTGCTCGAAGAGGCGCGCATCCCGCTGCTGTTCGAGAACGCCGTCGCGGCCGGACTCGACCAGCTGCCGAAGGGCATCGTCGTGGTGCGGCTGGAAGTGGCCTACAAGGCGCCGATCGTGGTGACCGGGCAGGAGCTGCGGATCGACATCGACCTGACCGAGCTGCGCGCGGCGAGCTTCACGCTGGCCTACCGGGTCCACGGCGGCCCGGCGGCCTCGGACCCCGTGGCGGTGACGGCGGAGACGGTGCTGGCGCCGTACGACACGGTCGCACTGCGGCCGCGTAGGCTCAGCCCGGCCGAGTCGGAGTTTCTGAAGCAGGGGTTCGCGGATGCCTGAGTTGTTCGTGCCGGACGCGGCCGACCGGGAGACCCTCGGGGCGTTCGTCGCCCGCGCGGTCCGGCTGGACGGCCAGACGGCCGTCCGGCTGCGGCAGCGCGGCGACGGCGTGGTCGAGGCCTGGACGTCGACGCCGTTCGAGTGCCTGGCCACCCGCGCGGTGGCCGGTGACGTCACGCCCGGTGACGTCACGGTGTCCGGTAACGAGCTGCTCGCGGCGCTCACCGTGGCGGGCGGCCCCCGGATGGACCCGGGTCCGGCCCGCGACCTGCTGTGGCACGGAGAACTGCCGCCGTCCGGCCGCTGGCCGCTGATCGACGAGCTCCCGGCGCAGGTGGTGTCCGAGCTGGCGGACCGCGGTGTGACGCTGGCCAGGGACAACGCCGGCCCGCACGGCACGCCGCCGTCGTCGCTGATGGACCAGGCGGTGCTGACGGTGTCCGGCGGCTCGGTCGAGGTCAAGGTCCAGATGCGGTGCCTGTTCGCGATGTCCGGCATGGGGTTCGTGGACTCGGACGTCGAGGGTGACGTCGTCCGCGTGACGGCGACGGACTCGTGGCTGCGCCTGGACGCCCGCTACGGCGCCATCGTGCGGCGCCGGCACGCGCTGCTGCCGCTGCTCTTTTGACGGCGCTGCTCTTCTGACGGCGCTGTTCTGACGGAATGCTTACGGCGGCCACCGTTCCGCACCGGGCGGTGGCACGCTGGAGGCATGAGCCCGGACGAAGACCCCACCGCGGACTTCCTCGACGCCGTGCGCGCCGAGGAGACGCCGTGGCGCCAGGACCGTCCGGTGGGTGAGCGGGCGCCGGAGCGCGCCGAACGACCTGAGAGGTGGGGCCGCACGCGTGCGGCGGGCCGGGCGGCTGCCCAGGCGGCGCCCTACCTCCAGGCCGCGGCCCTGGTGGCGTGGCTGGCCAGCGGCGCCTTCGACGACGGTTCCGGTTCGGGCGACCAGTCCGGCTAGACCAGCCAGACGGCCGAATCCGCGGGCAGCTTCCCGTTCACCAGCGGACTGCTGGCGAGCAGCACCGCACCCGGCGGCAGCGCGATCGGGCTCGCCGACGTGTTCAGCGCGCACACCAGCCCGCCACCCTTGCGGCGGAACGCGAAACACCCCGCTGGCGCGCCGTACCACTCCAGTTCGTCGCCGCTGAACGCCGAGTGCGTCTTCCGGAGCTCGATCGCCTGCCGGTACAGCGACAGCGTCGAGCCGGCGTCTTCGATCTGCTTCTCCACCGTCAACCCGGCCCACTCGGCCGGCATCGGCAGCCACGTGCGCGGGTTCCGCGAAAAGCCGAACGGCGGCAGGTCGCCCTCCCACGGCAGCGGGACCCGGGAGACGTCCCGGCCGAACTCGGCGCCGCTCGTCTTCGCGCGCGGGTCGGCCATCTCCGAAGCCGGGATGTCCACGTTGGCCAGGCCCAGCTCTTCGCCGTTGTACAGGTAGACCGCACCGGGCAGCGCCAGCTCGACCAACGCCATCGCCCGCGCTCGGCGCACCCCGGCGGAACCGCCGCCGTAGCGGCTGACCTGCCGCCAGACGTCGTGGTTGCCGAGCGTCCACGTCGCCGGTGCCCCCGTGCGGGCCGGCACGGTCAGGGAGCGCTCGATGGCCGTGCGCATCGCGTCGGCGTCGAAGTGGGTCAGCACCAGCCGGAAGTTGAACGCCAGGTGCAGCTCATCGGACCGCAGGTAGCGGGAGAGCCGCTCCTCGTCGGTCACCCAGATCTCGCCGACGGCCATCGCGTCCGGGAACTCGTCGAGCACCTTGCGGATCATCTGGTGGATTTCGTGGACGCCGTCGTGGTCCCACCGCGGGTCGTAGTAGTGGCTGGGCCCCTGCGGGTCCGCGCGCGGGTCCATGTCCGGCAGGCCGGGCGGTTTGGCCATGCCGTGCGCGACGTCGATGCGGAAGCCGTCGACGCCCCGTTCGAGCCAGAACCGCAGGGTGCGTTCGAGGTCGGCGGCGACCTCCGGGTTGGTCCAGTTCAGGTCGGGCTGCTGCGGCGCGAACAGGTGCAGGTACCACTGGCCGTCCGGCACCCGGGTCCAGGCCGGGCCGCCGAACGCGCTGACCCAGTTGTTCGGCGGGTCTTCGCCGCGGGGGCCGACACCGTCGCGGAAGATGTAGCGGTCGCGTTCCGGGCTGCCCGGTGCGGCCGCCATCGCCGACTTGAACCAGGCGTGCTGGTTGCTGGTGTGGTTGGGCACCACGTCGACGGTGACTTTGATGTTCCGCTTGTGCGCCTCGGTGAGCAGCACGTCGAAGTCGCCGAGGGTGCCGAACATCGGGTCGACGTCGCGCGGGTCGGCGATGTCGTAGCCGTGGTCGGCCATCGGGGACCGGTAGAACGGCGTCAGCCACAGCGCGTCGACGCCCAGCAGCTCGAGGTAGCCGAGCCGGGAGTGGATGCCCTCCAGGTCCCCGACGCCGTCACCGTCCGAATCGGCGAACGAACGCACGTAGACCTGGTAGAAGACGGCGTCCTGCCACCAGGCGGCCGGTCTCATCAGACGAAGCTGTTCATCATGCTGTGCGCGGCCATCTCCAGATACGCCCAGAGCTGCCCGCGGTAGGGCTCCTCGAGGTTCTCTTCGTCGACGGCGATCCGGATGCAGCGCAGCCAGGCGTCGCGCTCGATCGGCCCGATCTTGAACGGCCCGTGCCGCATCCGCAGCCGCGGGTGCCCGCGCTGGTCGGAGTAGGTGTGCGGGCCGCCCCAGTACTGGATGAGGAAGAGCCGGAAGCGCTCCTCGGCCGGCCCGAGGTCCTCCTCGGGGTAGAGCGGGCGGAGGATCTCGTCGCGCGCGACCTCTTCGTAGAACCGCCCGACGATCCGGCGGAACGTCGGTTCGCCGCCGATCGCTTCGTAGAGGTTCGCCGGTTCGCTCACTGCAGACACGCCTTCCATTTTGCCCTGGGGGTGCGGGTTCCCCACGCCCGGTCCGCTCATGCCGGATGGTCGTGAACCCACTTCCCAGCGTAACGGCGTGGGCGGCGGCTACTTCCCGCCCGCCGGAGCCGAGGGCGGGAACAGCCGCCCGAGCGGCGGATCGAAGCCGGCTTCTTCCAGCGCCGCCAGCAGCTGGGCCCGGAGCGCGCGCTGCACGGCCCACTGCTTGCCCGGCCGCACCTTCACCGTCAGGCGCAGCTGGATGCCCTCCGCTGTGACGCTTTCCACACCCAGCACCTCGAACGGCTCGAGGATGTTGTCCTTCAGCGCGTCACCCTCCGTGGCCGCAGCGGCCGCGTCCGAGAGCACCGCCGTCGCGCGCTCGACGTCGGTCGTGTAGCCGAGCGGGACGTCGACGACCGCCACCGCGAAGCCCTGGCTCGAGTTGCCGACGCGCAGCACCTCGCCGTTGCGGACGTACCAGACCGTGCCCTTGACGTCACGCAGGGTGGTGATCCGCAGCCCGACGGACTCGACTGTGCCGGACGCCTCACCGACGTCCACGACGTCGCCGACGCCGTACTGGTCCTCGACCATCATGAAGATCCCGGACAGGAAGTCCTTGACCAGGTTCTGCGCGCCGAACCCGATCGCGACGCCGATGATGCCCGCCGACGCGATGATCGGACCCAGGTTGATGCCGAGTTCGCCCAGCACGAGGATGAACGCCAGGCCGTAGATGAGAAACGTCGCCATCGACTTCAGCACCGAGCCGATGGTCTGCGCGCGCTGCCGGCGCCGTTCGATGACGGCGGAGCCGAGCACCTCCGGGGCGCGCTCGCGCAGGGGGCGCAGCATCGACGGCAGCTTGCCGCCCGACTTCGGCAGGGTCGTGACGCGGTTGATCAGCCTTCTCAGGATCAGCCGGACCACGAACGCGATCACGATGATCATCAGGATCTTGACCGGCTTGGTGATTAGCCAGTTCGCCGAGCCCGCCAGCCACGCGTTGTTCGTGACGTCATACACCTGGGCGCAGAACGTGCTGGAGTCTTTCAGGCACGGCGGGTCGGCCGAGGGGAACAGGGAGAGCACGGCGGTTCGTTCATCCTTCCGATCGGGCCGATCAGCCCAACTTCGAGTGGATGTTGGGTCGCGCGGATGTGACACGTCTTGTAACACACGTGCGCTGGGGGGCTGTTCTGTGGTCGACTATGCCTACGCCCCTGGAGGTGGTCGAGTGCCAGACCGACAACCCAGCCCCCGCGGCGTCTCCGGCCAAGCCACGGCCGACGAGACGCCAGAGGTGGTTCTGCGTGCCTACCCGGGGGGTTCCGCATCCGGCGGAGCCGTCCCGGCCGGGCCGGGGACCCGCCCAGGGGGAGTGACCCGCCCGCCCGGACAGCGTAGTAGAGGCCGGGATCCGGCTGCCCCGGCCTGGGGCCGGCGCCGGGTGCTCCTGCTCAACGCCACCTTCGAGCCGCTGACCGCGTTGCCGTTGCGGCGCGCGGTCGTGCTCGTCATGTGCGGCAAGGCCGAAGTGGTCCACGGTGACCCCGGCGGGACCGAGCTGCATTCGGCGAAGGTGTCGCTGCCGGTGCCCTCCGTGATCCGCCTCAGCACCTATGTGCGGGTACCTTATCGCGCGAAGGTGCCGCTGACCCGGGCCGGGTTGATGCACCGCGACCGGTACCGCTGCGCCTACTGCGGAGGGCGGGCCGAGACGATCGACCACGTCGTCCCGCGCAGCCGGGGCGGGCCCCACAGCTGGACCAACTGCGTCGCCTGCTGCGCCAAGTGCAACCACCGCAAGGCGGACCGGTTGCTCTCGGAGATCGGCTGGCGGCTGCGCGTCGTCCCGCGGGCCCCGCACGGCCCGCACTGGCGGCTGCTCGCGCACTCCAAGGAGGCCGATCCGCTCTGGCGTCCGTATCTCGGCTCCGCGGCCTGAGCCGGGCGGTTGCGGGGCTGCGGCATCCCGGATGACCCACCCCGGACAAGCCGGCGCCCCGGCTGCCTTGCGGCGGCCGGGGCGAGCCGGGTGCTTGCGCCTGTTCAGGTAGTGCGCGCGGTCCTGGAGGAAAGGGTCAGGCGGCGAGAGCGAAGTCGCTCTGGCAGGTGACGCGAGTGCCCATGGTGACGCGCGTGCCGCGGGTGACCCGTGTGCCTCGCGTGACGCGGGTGCCGCACGTGACACGGGTGCCCGCCGTCACACGCGTGCCCATCGTGACGCGAGTGCCACGAGTGACGCGGGTCCCCCGCGTGACCCGCGTGCCCGCCGTCACCCGGGTGCCCATGGTGACGCGGGTTCCGGCCGTCACCCGTGTACCGCGAGTGACGCGTGTACCCCGCGTAACCCTTGTGCCCGCCGTCACACGCGTTCCTGGCACGAATTCGATGTCGCTCAGTGACGAGAGGGTCTCGGTGATCGCCTGTGCGGACGTGTCGACGCTGTTCATGGCAAGGCCTCCTGGGACCGGTGCGTTACCTGCTGGAGCTGGGGAGCGGGGCGCAAGGCCCGTACAGGTGAAAAAGCTACGAGGATTTCAAGGCTGCGACAAGACGACAGCGGCGGGTGCGGCCGCCTGTACGTTGAGTTGCAACCTTTCGGCCCGACGGTCTTCGCCCCAACGTTCCAGTGGCCACGAGCCAAGCGGCGGACGGCACTCGGCTTACGACGAACGGTCGAGTGCCGTCCGCGCGCGGTGGGAGCCGGTGGCAGTCGGTGTCTTCGGAGGTCATCCGATACGCTCAGCGCCGTGAACGTTGTCGAGACGATCGTGGTCTTCGCCGTGATCCCGCTGGCCATCTACGGCCTCGCCGGGCTGCTGACGCTCCGGCGCAGGTCCGGCGGTGCCCCGCGGCACCGGTCCGGCCAGGCCTGGGAATACCCGGCCATGTGGTGGAGCGCCAACCCCGAAGGGGCCGGCGCGGGACACCGGCACGCCGGTACCGAAAACAGCGCGCCCGAGGGCGCCCCGACCGCGGCGGGAGGCGCTCGTGGCAACTGGTGAGCTGACGAAGCGCGTCGACGAGTCCGAACTGGGCTACGGCGAGGCGCTGACGTCCAGCGGCCGCGTGTCGGCCGCGAAGATGTACGAGGCGGCCGCGCCGGCGGGGCCGTTCAACACCCGGCAGCTGGCCCGTCTCGACGAGGCGCTGACGTTCGCGAGCCGCGAGACCGGCCTGGACTTCAGCCTGTACCTCGGCGGGCTGGGCGAGGACAGCCGTCCGGCGGCGGAGAAGCTGCACGCGACGACGGCGGACCCGGCGAACTCGGTGCTGATCGCGGTCTCGCCCGGCGAGCGCAAGATCGAGATCGTCACGGGCCGGACGGCGCACCTGCGCCTGCCCGACCGCGGCGCCAAGCTGGCGGTGGCGAGCATGGTGGCGTCGTTCAAGGAAGGCGACCTGATCCGCGGACTGGTCAACGGCTTGGTGAACGCGCTGCGCATGCTGTCCGACCAGGCGGGCCCCGCGCCCCGCTGACCCGAGCCACGAAAGTGCCCCGCACCCGACCGGATGCGGGGCACTTTCGCGTTCAGTCCGGTCTCAAGCGCCCCAATGTGGCCTTGGGTGCGTTGAACGCACCGAAGGCCGCCTTGGGTGCGTTGAACGCACCGAAGGCCACATTGGGGCGCTGGGGCGGCGCGAACGGAGGATTTCGGCCGAAATGGACGCGAACGGGCCGTTCGTGCCCTCGTGTGCCCGCTTCTTGTCGGACCGGGTCGGCACTCTCGGGGCGTGTATCGAGGAACTTGGAGCAAACATCCACTCGTCGCCGGTCACCCGGACAACCCGGACGTCGTCCGAGTGTCCGAACTGGAAGAGATCGGCATGCCCAGAAGCAGTGTCTATCGAAGGTGCCTGCCCGGCGGCCCGTGGCGTCGGCTGCTGCCCGGAGTGATTCTGCTACATCCCGCGGAACCGACCGCCGAGCAACGGCTGAGAGCCGGGCTCCTGCGCGGTGGCCCCGGTGCCATGATCACCGGCCTTTGGGCACTGAAGCGCCACGGATTGCATCAGTTGCCGGAACCCGGCGACGTCCACCTGCTCATCCCTCACGAACGCGAAGTCACCAGCGCGGGTTTTGCCCTCGTAGAGCGAACCACCCGGCTGCCGGCTGCCTGGACGAAGGAGGGCTTGCCGGTCGCGCCCGCGGCCAGGGCCGTGCTGGACGGGGCTCGACGCATTCGCGACTTCGACGTCGTCCAGGCGATGCTCGCGGAGGCCGTTCAACGCCGAAGGTGTACTGCCGAGCAACTGGATCGTGAGCTGAGGCGAGGGAGTCAGCGCGGCTCCGCGATCCCCCGCCGAGCCCTGCAAGCGCTCCTGAAAGGTGCCGAGTCGGTTGCCGAGGCGGACGCGTGGGAGGTCTGGAAGCTGTCCGGCCTGTCCGCAGCGGACTGGAACGTCCCGGTTTTCGACCGCCACGGCAGCTTCATCGCGAAACCCGACGCCTGGTGTGAAGACGTAGCGTTCGCCTGGGAGATCGACTCTCGCGCATACCACGAAAGCGGCGACTTCTACGCGGCGACCTTGGCGCGCAATGCGCGCTATTCGGCTGCCGGGGTCGTCTGTCTGCAAACCTTGCCGAGCCGTCTCCGAACCGAGCCGGACAAGGTGATCATCGAACTCCGCGACGCGTATGCCACGGCGTGTGCCCGCCCGAGACCGCCGGTCACCTGCCGTCCCTGACGGTTCGACCGCCCCAAGGTGGCCTTGGGTGCGTTGAACGCACCGAAGGCCACCTTGGGGCGCTTGAGGTCAGGCCTGGGCGTCGAAGTCCCGCGCCGCCAGGGCGCGCACGATGCCCGCGCGCCCCTCCGACACCAGCCGGCGCAGCGCCTGCGGGTGGTCGCCCGCCAGCCACTCGTCGGACGCCGTCACCGTGTCCGGGGCCACCGCCCACGACGGGTACAGCCCGATCGCGATCGGCTGCGCGCGCTCGCTGGAGCGCCGCTGCCACACCTCGTCGATCACCTCGAAGTACGTGGCCACGTACGAGCCGAGCAGCGCCTTCTGACCCGGGTGCGAGAAGCCCGAGATGAGCGAGTCGCTGACCGCGTTCGGCAGCTCGTCGTCGTACACCGCGCGCTGCCACGCGTCGGCCTTGGCCTCGCCCGTCGGACGCAGCGCCCGGGCGCGTTCCGCCTGGCGGCGGCCGGTGGCGGTGTTGTCGCGGGCCAGCTCGGCGTCGATCTCCGCCTCGGCCGCCTTGCCGTGCGCGACCAGCGCGTGCAGCAGCCGCCAGCGCAGGTCCGTGTCCACCGTCAGGCCTTCGAGCGGGGCCGACCCGTCCAGCCAGCCGGCCAGCACGGCCGACGTGGCGTCGTCCAGCACCGACCCGGCCAGGGAGTTGACGAACGCCAGCTGGTGGTCGGAACCCGGCTCGGCGCCCCGGACCAGTTCCAGCAGCCGCCCGGTGAACGCCGGCCACCCCGTCGAGGCCGCCCAGTCCTGCTCGGCGTACGAGTTCAGCGCGGTCTGGGCCTGCAGCAGCAGCCGCTGGACGACACCGACCTCGCTCTCGGCGTGGATGCCCCGCTGCACCAGCGTGACGAAGTCACGGGCCTTCAGCTCGGCCTCGCGGGTCATCTCCCACGCCGCCGACCAGCAGAGCGTCCGCGGCAGCGGCTCGGTGATGTCGGCGATGCGGTCGATCAGCGTGGTCAGCGACACCGGGTCGAGCCGCATCGTGCAGTAGGTCAGGTCGTCGTCGTTGACCAGCACGAGCTTGCCCGCCGGCCGGCCGACCAGGTCCGGCACCTCGGTGCGCTCGCCGTCGACGTCGAGCTCGACGCGGTGCTTCCGGACGATCTTGCCGCCGTCCTCGTCGTAGACGCCGACGGCGACGCGGTGGGTGCGCAGCTCACCGGCGCCCGGCTTCGCGCCGGACTGCACGACGGCGAACGACGTGAACCTGCCGTCCGCGCCGATTTCGTAGCGCGGGCTCAGCGAGTTCAGCCCGGTGGTCTCCAGCCACTGCGCGCTCCACCACGACAGGTCGCGCCCGGACGCCTCCTCCAGCGCGCCCAGCAGGTCGGCCAGGGTCGCGTTGCCCCAGGCGTGCTTGCCGAAGTACACCTTCAGGCCGTCGAGGAAGTGGTCCAGCCCGACGTAGGCGACGAGCTGCTTGAGCACGCTCGCGCCCTTGGCGTAGGTGATGCCGTCGAAGTTGACCTCGACCGCGTGCAGGTCGACGATGTCGGCGGCGATCGGGTGCGTCGAGGGCAGCTGGTCCTGCCGGTAGGCCCACGACTTCTCGATGTTCGCGAAGCTGGTCCACGCGTTCTTGTACTCGGTGGCGTCGGCCTGGGCCAGGACGCTCGCGAAGGTCGCGAACGACTCGTTCAGCCACAGGTCGTCCCACCACCGCATGGTGACCAGGTCGCCGAACCACATGTGGGCCATCTCGTGCAGCAACGTTTCGGCGCGCCGCTCGTAGGCGTAGCGGGTGACGCGGCTGCGGAAGACGTAGTCCTCCAGGAACGTCACCGCGCCGGCGTTCTCCATCGCGCCCGCGTTGAACTCCGGCACGAACAGCTGGTCGTACTTGGAGAACGGGTAGGGCGTGCCGAACTTCTCGTGGTAGAAGCCGAAGCCCTGCTTGGTCTCGGTGAACAGCCGGTCGGCGTCCATGTGCTCGGCCAGCGACGCACGGCAGTAGATGCCGAGCGGGATGGTCTTGTGGTCGTCGGTGTACTCGTCGTGCCACTCGGCGTACGGGCCGGCGACGAGCGCGACGAGGTAGGTCGAGATCCGCTCGGACTCCTTGAAGACCGTCCGGACGGCGCCCTCCGGCGTCTCCTCGGCGGACTCGACGATGGCGTTGGAGACCACCTTCCAGTCCTTCGGCGCGACGACGGTGAGCCGGTAGACCGACTTCAGGTCGGGCTGGTCGAAGCAGGCGAACATCCGCTTCGCGTCCGCCGTCTCGAACTGGGTGTACAGGTAGACGCCGTCGTCGACCGGGTCGACGAACCGGTGCAGGCCCTCGCCGGTGTTCATGTACCGGCAGTCGGCGGTCACGGTGAGCTCGTTGGACCCGGCCAGGCCGGCGAGCGCGATGCCCTTGTCCTCGACGTACGCGCTGACGTCGACGTCCGCGCCGTTCAGGGTGGCCGAGTGCACGCGGTCGGCGACGATGTCGACCCACGTCGATTCGCCGGCCCGGGCACTGGAGAACCGGACGGTCGTCCTCGACGCGAAGGTCTTCTCCCCGGGACCGCCGTGGCCGTCGGTCAGATCGAGCTCGATGTCGTAACCGGTGACTTCGAGCAGATCCGCGCGCAGCTTGGCTTGGTCGCGGGTCAGGTTGGGGGCGGGCACAGGCACCTCTGGTCGTTGGTATCGGTTTTCAACTCCCCGCATCCAATCATGGGGACGGGGTGGCGGGCGACAAGGGAACAACCCCGCGTTTCCCGGCGTTGGCCCGCTCTGTGGGGGTCCGCCCACATCGAGACGTGACTCAGGAGTGCCCGCATGACCGCTGCCGAGCAGCCCACGAAGGTCGACTTCTACTTCGATCCGATCTGCCCGTTCGCCTGGATCACCTCCCGCTGGATCCTTGAGGTGGAGAAGCAGCGCAACCTGGACCTGCACTTCCGGATCATGAGCCTGTCGGTGCTGAACGAGGGCCGGGACGGGCTGCCGGAGCAGTACCGGGAGCTGCTGTCGAAGGGCTGGGGCCCGGTGCGCGTGGCGGTCGCGCTGTCGCAGCTCAAGGGCGAAGAGGTGCTGCGCGAGTACTACACCGAGTTCGGCACCCGCTACCACAACCAGGGCGACAAGGACTACGACTCGGTCATCAAGGAGGCCCTGGCGGCGATCGGCGCCCCGGCCGAGCTGGCCGAGGCCGCGCACTCGACCGAGTACGACGAGGCGCTGAAGAAGAGCCACCACGAGGGCATGGACCCGGTCGGCATGGACGTCGGCACCCCGACGATCCACATCGACGGCGTGGCGTTCTTCGGCCCGGTCCTGACCTCGATCCCGCGCGGCGAGGACGCCCTGAAGGTGTTCGACGGCGCGGTGGCGCTGTCGAGCTACCCGGACTTCTTCGAGCTCAAGCGCACCCGCTCGGGCGAGCTGAACTTCAACTGAGCCGTTTTCAGGGGGTTGCGAGGGCGGCCAGGGTGACGTCACTGGGGTAGCGAGACGCGGCGACGGCGGCCACCTCGGTCGTCTCGCCGCGGCCCAGGCCGGCCTTGAGCGTGATCAGCTCGTGCAGGCCGTCGCGGTGGTAGCGGACGAACTCCGCGTCGACCGGGTCGCCGTGGCCGGGGACCACGACGCGGGGTTCCAGCGCGAGGATCGCGTCGAACGCGGCCGGCCAGGCGGTCAGGTCGGTCTCGTCGCTGAACGAGTACGCGCTGAACCCCGCTTCGGCGTGCTCGACGACATCACCGGCGAAGACGACCGCCGCGTCCGGGACGTGCACGACGATGTCGTGGCCGGTGTGCGCGCGGCCGGGGTGCAGCAGGACCGCCGTGCGGCCGCCGAGGTCCAGCTCGACGCGGCCGGTGAACGTGTGGTCCGGCACCGCGATGGTGGTGCGGGAAATCGCGTCGGCGATGTCCGGCTTGCCCTCTTTGCGGTAGTGGGCCTCCCAAGTGGCGCGGCGGGCCTCGGGATCCGCGGTCAGCTCGGCCGCGCAGCGCTCGTGCGCCCAGATCTCGCACGGCAGGAACGCCTCGGTGCCCCAGGCGTGGTCGAAGTGCGCGTGCGTGTACACCACGGTCCACGGCAGCGGCGTGAGCTCCCGGACCGCCGCCGCGAGCTCGGCGCCCTGCTCGAGGTCGCCCCGCGTGTCGACGACCAGGCAGCGCTCGGCGCCCACGACCAGCCCGACGGTCAGGTCCAGCTCCGCGTAGCGGCGGGCGTGGACGCCGTCGGCGACCTCGATCCAGCGGCCGGTCATGCCAGTACTCCTTCGCTCAGGACGGGAGCGGCGCGGCTCACGTCGAGTTGGGCGGCGAGGGCGACGTCGCCGCCGTGGCCGGCTTCGGTCAGCTCCCGCCCGGACACGCAGCTCGCCAGGGCCGTCACGTCGACGGACCGGGCGGCGAGGGCCGCTTCGGCGGACAGCGAAAGCCCATGCCCGGCCAGCGCCGCGGCGATCGCTCCGGCGCCCAGCTGGTCCTCGACGCAGGGCCGCAGCGGTCCGGACGTTTCGCCGTGGCCGAAAACGTTCACGCCCCAGCGTTCCCCGGCCGCGATCAGCCCGATCGGGCCGCCCAGCTCGTGGGCCTTCGCGGCGACGGCGGAGGCGTTGCGCAGGCAGCCGGCCAGCACGTGGGCGCCGGTCGACGCCGCGGCGTCGCACAGGGTCGCGCCGTTGGGCGAGGGCAGCGCCAGCAGCGTGCCGGGAGGGATTTCCGTCACAGAAGACGGCCGCAGGGTGAAGGCGCCTTCGCCCGCGATGATCGCCCCGGCCGCGCGTGCCTGCGCCACGCCGCGTTCGTCGCGCCACCGGACCGGCAGGACGCGGCCGCCGCGGGCGACCACGAGATCCGTGGTCGTGCCGAAGGAAAGCACGTCGACGACGACCAGCACGGTGCATTCCCGGCCCAGCGCCGCCACCCCTTCGGCGCCCCAGTCGAGCCGCACGTCGCTGCCGGTCTACTCCCAGATCCCCACCCCCGGAGCATGCCCGAAAACGGCCGTGGTGGCAGACTCCCAGCCGTGCGTGTCTACTTGGGATCCGACCATGCCGGTTTCGAGCTGAAGAACCACCTGGTGGCTCACCTGCAGAAGCAGGGCCACGAAGTCACCGACATCGGCCCGCGGGTCTACGACGCGGCCGACGACTACCCGGCGTTCTGCGTCGAGACGGCGTTGCGCGTGGTGGCCGACGAGGGCAGCCGCGGCATCGTCGTCGGCGGCTCCGGCAACGGCGAGCAGATCGCCGCGAACAAGGTCCCCGGCGCCCGGGCCGGCCTGGCCTGGAGCGTCGAGACGGCCAAGCTGTGCCGCGAGCACAACCACGCCCAGCTGATCGGCGTCGGCGCCCGGATGCACACCGCCGAGGAGGCCGTCGAGATCGTCGAGGCGTTCCTCGCGACGGAGGTCTCGCCGGAGGAGCGGCACGCCCGCCGCGTCCAGCAGCTGCTCGACTACGAGCGCACCGGGACCCCGCCGGCGTTGCCGGAGGCCTGATGCCCGAGGGGCACACGCTCCACCGGCTCGCGCGGCTGCACAAGCGCCGGTTCGCCGGCGCCCCGGTCGCGGTGAGCAGCCCGCAGGGCCGGTTCGCCGCCGAAGCGTCCCTTTTGGACGGTCGGGTGTTCGTCGGCGCCGAGGCGCACGGCAAGCACCTCTTCCACGACTACGGTCCCCACGGCGTCGTCCACATCCACCTGGGGCTGTACGGCACTTTCGGCGAGTCGCCGCTGCCCGCGCCGGAGCCGGTGGGCCAGGTCCGGCTGCGGCTGGCCGGCCGGACACATGGGACGGACCTGCGCGGGCCCACCCGCTGTGAGCTGCTGGCTCCCGGCGAGGCCGACGCGATCAAGGACCGGCTCGGCCCCGACCCGCTGCGCCGTGACGCGAAACCGGACCTGGCCTGGGCGCGCATTTCGCGGTCGAAGACGTCGATCGCGGCGCTGCTGATGGACCAGGCTGTCCTCGCGGGCGTGGGCAACGTCTACCGCGCCGAGGTGCTGTTCCGCCACGGCGTCGCGCCGCTGACGCCGGGGCGGGCGCTGGATCGCCGGGTGTGGGCGGACATCTGGGCCGACCTGGTGACCTTGATGCGCGCCGGCGTCCGCGTCGGCCGCATCGACACGGTCCGCCCGGAGCACCTGCCCGAGGCGATGGGCCGCGCGGCGCGGGTGGATCGCCACGGTGGCGAGGTCTACGTCTACCGCCGCGCCGGCGAGCCGTGCCTGGTGTGCGGGACACCGGTGGCGCACTCGGAACTGGTGGGCCGCAACCTCTACTGGTGCCCTCGCTGCCAGCCGGCCTGAACGGCCGTGAGCGGCCCGTTCGGCTGAACGAGCCGCTCACGTGCGCCGAGGGTCAGAAGTCGAAACCGCCGCCGTCGAAGCCCCCGCCGTCGAACCCGCCACCGTCGAAGCCGCCGCCGCCCCAGTCGCCGCCGCCGTCTCCGCCGAAGTCGCCCCCGCCGTCTCCGCCGCCGTCGAAGTCACCGCCGTCGCCGCCCATGTCACCGGAGTCGAGCGCGTCCTGCTGGCCCGCGTCGTAGCCGGATTCCCAGGCCGAGGCGCTCGCGATGCCGCCCATGCCGGAGAACATCGCGCTGAACAGGAACATCGACCCGAGGCCCCAGGCACCGGCGACGAGCGCGGGCTTCCACCACGGCTCGCTGTACCAGCCCTGCGGCACCGGACGGCCCGCGACGCGGCCACCCGGGTAGTAGTACGGGGTGTCCTGGCCGGCGTCGGGGGACGCGGCGTAGTGCTGGCCCTCGACGTCGACCTCGCGGCGCTCGGTGACCTTGCCGGCGCGCTCGCGCTCGGTCTCCTCCGGCAGCTGCGGGCCCGGGTCCATGCCCATCGCGACGCGCGCGGCACGGACGTAGTAGAGGCCCTCGACGGCGGTGTCCTTGACCAGCCGGGCCTGCTCGATGGTGCGGGCCTGCTCCATCTGCGAGCCGGCCGCGTTGTAGCGCTCGGCCGCGTCGGCCATCGCCTGCATCGACGCGGTGTCGTTGCCGTTCAGGTTGAGGACCTGGCCGCCGAGCCGCTCGACCAGGCGCCGCGCGTCGGCCTTGGCGTCATCGAGCTCCCGCTGCCGGGCCGCGGCGCGCTGCCGCGAGAAATAGAGGCCGCCACCGACGATCACGACGACGAGCACGATCAGGAAGATCGCGGTGCCCATGGACCACTCCCAGGAATTCGCGGCTCGGTGACCGGTGGTCACCTCTGATTCGGACAACGCGGACGCTACGCGGTGGGTTCCCGGTGCGTGATCGGGCCCACGCCCGCACCTGGCCGAAAAAACTAGAACACGTTATAGTTCGACCTCATGAAGTTCACCCTGTCGATCGCGATGAACCCCCTCGATCAGCTGGGCGAGCTCGCCCGGGCCGCCGAAGAGGCCGGCTTCGCCGCCATCGCCCTGCCCGACTCGCTCTTCTACGCCGAAACGGTGGACACGGACTACCCGTACACCCCCGACGGCAGCCGGTTCTGGACCGCCGAGACGCCCTGGGTGGACCCGCTCGTCGCGGCCGCGTCGATGGGGGCGGTCACCAGCCGGATCCACTTCTACACCTCGGTGCTGAAGCTCGGTTCGCGCAACCCGGTGCTGCTGGCCCGCCAGGTCGGCTCGGTGGCGGCGCTCACCGGCGGCCGGTTCGGGCTCGGGCTCGGCGTCGGCTGGCTGCCGCAGGAGTTCGAGTACTGCGGGGTCCCGTTCGAGCGGCGCGGCAAGCGCGTCGACGAAGCCATCGACGTGCTCCGGCTGATCCTCGACGGGGGGATGGTCGAGTACCACGGCGAGTTCTACGACTTCGCCAAGATCCAGATGAGCCCGGCACCGCCGAGCCGGGTGCCGTTCTACATCGGCGGCCACACCGAAGTCGCGCTGAAACGTGCGGCGCGGGTCGCCGACGGCTGGTCGTCGGCGATGATGAAGCTCGACGAGCTGCGCGACACGATCGCCCGGCTGAAGGAGCTGCTGGCCGAGCGCGGCCGCGCCGGCGACCCGTTCGAGTACCAGGCGGTCTGCATCGACGCCTTCGGCCTGGATGGCTACCGCGCGCAGGCCGAAGCCGGCGTCACCGACGTCATCACCATGCCGTGGGTGTTCGACGGCGTCGGGTTCGACGCGCCCGTCGAGCCGAAGCTCGAAGCGATCCGCAGGTTCGGGGCCGAGATCATCGCGAAGTTCGAGGAGTGACTCCCATGGGCGTGCAGGTCAGCTGGGACACCGGGCAGGAGCAGCCGCCGGCGCGGCGCGCGGCGTTCGCGTCGATGACCGCGGTGACGGCGGGCGACAAGGAAGCCTGGCTCGCGTTGTTCGCCGCGGACGCCGTCGTCGAGGACCCGGTGGGCCCGTCGATGTTCGACGCCGAGGGCAAAGGGCACCACGGCCACGAGGGCATCGGCGCGTTCTGGGACATGACGATCGCCAACGTCGAGCGCTTCGAGTTCACCATCCGCGACTCGCACGCCGGGGGCGACGAGGTGGCCAACGTCGGGACGATCACGACCTTCCTGCCGGGCGGCTACCGCGTCGACACCGACGGGGTGTTCGTCTACCGCGTCGGCGAGGACGGGCTGATCCGGTCGGTCCGGGCGTTCTGGGAGACCGAGCGCGCGATGGCGACCGCGCGTCAAGTGGAGGGCTAGCGTCCCGGGCCTGGTGATCGACACATACCGCAACTCCCTTGTTGCGGAAAGAGGGCATTCTGGCGGTTGTTTGCTCAGCCGTGCTACTTTTTGCTCATGCAAGCAAAAACGTTCACCGAGAACGCCCGCCGGGCGCAGATCGTCCGCGCGGCGATCGAGACCATCGGTGAACTCGGGTACGCGAAGGCTTCGTTCGGGCAGATCGCGAAACGCGCCGGGCTGAGCAGCACCGGCATGATCTCCTACCACTTCGACGGCAAGGCGGACCTGATCGCCGAAGTCGTCAGGGACGTGCTGGCCACGAGTCTCGCCTACATGCGGGAGCGGATCGACGCGGTGGGAGGGCCGGCGGCGGAGCTGCGGGCCTACATCGAGTCGAACCTGGCGTTCATCGCCGAGCACCCGGTCGAAATCACCGCGCTGCTCGAGAGCCTGCGGCACGGCGGCGGCGCCGGCGGCGCGGTCACCGCGGGCAGTGACGACTGGTACCACGGCGCCGTCGACATCCTGGAAACCTGCCTGCGCGACGGGCAGCGCACCGGCGACTTCGGCCGGTTCGACCCGCGTGTCATGGCGATCACCGTCCGCCAGGCGATCGACGGCATCCACACCGAACTGATCCGGCGTCCCGGCACCGATGTCGACGCCTACGCGGCCGAACTCGTCGCCATCGTCGAACGTGCCACCGCGCCCGACTGAACTGGGGAAACCATGTCCACCTCGAACACCTCCGGCCGCGTGCTGCGGCCGGTCATCACCCTGCTCTACCTGAACCTGCTGATCAGCATCGCGTTCGCGGTGCTCACGTTCCTGCACAAGGACGGCATCCTCGACTACCAGGTGCTGCACTGGGAGTCGACCGGCCAGGCCAATCCGGCCGACCGGGCGGCGACGCGCTCGTCCCTGGAGAGCGTGCTGTGGATCCGCCCGGTGTCCGTGCTGGTCATCGCGATCATCTACGTCCGGCTGGCGGGGCGGCTCAAGCTCGGCCGCCGCCGCACCTACGTCCGGCTGATGGTGATCACGGTCCTCGGGCTGGCCGGCCTGGTGTACCTCGTCGTCGCCGCCGAGTTCCCGGACTGGATGCGGGCCGGCCAGGCCGGGCAGGGGCTCGTCCTGCTGGTCCTGTTCCTGCTGCTGTGCACCAAGAGCGTCCGCGGGTACTTCTCGAAGCAGGGCCGGGTTCCCGAGAGGGTGTGACGCCGGTGGCCGCGCCCGGTCCGCGGCGCGGCCACCCGGCTCGAATTTCGTTCACATTGTGTTTCCCGGGTCTTATTCGGAAAACATGGGACCCGATCCGGAATGCATCCGGATTCCTGAGATGGGCGTAAAGGTTACGCAACGGCAAACCGCCGCGTTCCGCTCACTCGAATGCCGGAACGCGGCCGCCGCGGCTTCGACCGTGAGTGGAACCTCGCTGCGGCCGTAGCAGGTACGCCTTTCGTTCCGCTGTCCGGCCACCGGTGTTTCCGCGGCGTAAATGCTGGTCAAGGGCCGGTGGGCGACGTGATGGCGGCCGCCTGCGGAATGTGTCGGCGAACCGGACCAAGCGGACATCGGGGTCCGGGTGAAACCCCGTCTTGGTTCGTTGCGGCACGTAGGGGCAGGTGGTAGCTTCTGATCGTTATCTCCTCGCGGTGAACCGGGCGATCAGGGCAGTAATCGTCCAAGCGTGAACCGTGGGGATCTGGGGTCTGGGGAAAGGTTGTCCGATGAACGTTTACCGCGGTCCCTGGTAAGGGACGCCGAATAGCACTTTGACGCCGGCTCGTACGCGAGTCGTCGGGACTTTGTCGTCGCCAGGCACCCGTTGGGGAGCGGTGTGCCGGGTCGAACGACCGTGAAGCATTGCGTGCGACGGCATTTGTCCGCCACGCACGCTGCTGTGCTGGTGATTCGCGGGAAAATGCCGGCGTTCGGCCCGTCTGGGGTGGCCGCAACGCGGGTCGTGGATCAGACGAATCCAACACGCAACGAATTTCTGGGGGAAGTTCCCGCCATGCTCATCGAACGTGATTTCGAAACGGCGACCCTGAGTCAGATGCTCGCCGACACCCACTCCGGGGCCGGCGGTGTCGGCCTCGTCCTCGGCCCGGTCGCCAGCGGCAAGACCGCGCTGCTGGAGGCCTTCGGCAGGCAGGCCGCGGGCACCGGCGCGGTCGTGCTGTCCGCTTCCGGTGCCCGGTCGGAAACCGCCGTCGGCCTCGGCGTCGTTTCGCAGCTGGTCCACACCCCTGGCGTCCGGGCGGACATCGCGAACCAGGTTTCGGCGTACGTGGAGGACGCCGAGGCCGACGCGACGCTGCTGGACAGCCGGTTCCTGCACCGCCTCTCCAGCGCGGTGATCGGCTGGTCGGCCGAGAGCCCGCTGGTGCTCTGCGTCGACGACGCCCACCACGCCGATCCCGCGTCACTGCAGTTCCTGCAGCACATGGCCCGGCGCATCCGACCGGCCCGGGTGCTGGTGCTGCTCGCCGAACGGGCGGACCCCGGCGAACGGCGCCCGGTGCGCCACGTCGACCTGATGCGGCGGCCGCACTGCCGTCAGCTGCGGCTGGCCCCGTTGTCCCGCAACGGCGTCGGCGTCCTGCTGGCCGGCAAGCTCGACGAGGGCAAGGCCCACGCACTCGCCGCGGAGTGCTTCGCGGTCAGCGGCGGGAACCCGCTGCTGGCCACCGCGCTGGTGCACGACACCCGGGCGGCCGGCACGGGCGAAGTGGTCGCCGGGGCCGCCTACCGGCACGCGGTGCTCAGCTGCCTGCACTCCAGCGAGCCGCGGGCGCTCGAGCTCGCCCGGGCGCTCGCCGTGCTCGGCGACGACGAGCAGTCCCAGATCCCGCTGGCGGGCGGCATGGTTTCCTTCGCGCCGGCCACCACCGAACCGGTGCGCCGGGCGCTGGAGTGGGCCGGCGTCCTCGACGGGCACCGGTTCCGGCACGCCGAAGCCCGCGTCGCGGTGCTCGACGAGCTCGATCCCGGCGTCCGGTCCGCCCTGCACGGCCAGGCCGCCCGTCTGCTGTTCGACCAGGGTGCCCGCCCGACCGCCATCGCCGCCCACGTGGTGGCGGGGAACCTGGACGAGCCGTGGACCGAGCACCTGCTGTCCGAGGCGTCGGAGGCGGCGCTGCTCGAGGACGACGTCGAGCTGGCCCGCGCCTGCATCGCGCTGGCCAGCCGCTGCTGCACCGACGACCGCGACCGGGCGATCGCCAAGGCGTCGCTGGCCGACATCGAATGGCGCACCACCCCGGCGAAGGCGATGCGCCGGCTGCCGGAGCTCGTGCACGCGACCCGCGCCGGGCACCTGCCCGGCATCCGGGTCGTCGGCATCTTCGAGTTCCTCCTCTGGTTCGGCCGGGTCGACGAAGCCGTCGAGATCGCGAAGGCGTTCGGCGACCTCGTCGACTGCCGGGACCGCCGCACCCGCGGCGAGCTGCTGACGCTCGACTCGTGGCTGGCCAGCTCGGTGCCGGGGATGCGGCACCTGGTGGAGCCGATGCTCGCCACGATCACCGACGGCGCCACGGCACCGCAGCTGGGGCTCGCGGTGAACTCGCAGCTGAAGGCGATCGACGCGCTGACCACCGTGGTCCGCGAAGGCCCGTCCGAGGCCGCGGTGCTCGACGCCGAGCAGGTGCTGGAAGGCACCCGGATGACCGACATCACCCTGCGGCACCTGGTGTTCGCGGCAACGGTGCTGATCTACGCCGAACGCCTCGGCAAGGCCGCCACCTGGTCCGAGCACCTGATGGCGCAGGCCGCCGGCCGCCCGGCGCCGACCTGGCAGGCATCGCTGGCCGAGCTGCGCGCGGAGGTCGCCCTCCGGCAGGGCGACCTGCCGCTCGCGGCGCACAACGCGAAGGTCGCGCTGACGAAGATGACCCCGGAGGCGTGGGGGATCGGAGTGGGGGCGCCGCTGGCGACCCTGCTGGCCGCACTGACCGAGATGGGCCGGTTCGACGAAGCGGCGGCGCTGCTCAACCAGCCGGTGCCCGACGCGCTCGGCGAAACCCGCTTCGGCCTGCACTACCTGCACGCGCGGGGGCACTACTACCTCGCGACGGGCCGGCTGCCGACGGCACTGAACGACTTCCTCGCCTGCGGGGCGCAGATGGCCCGCTGGAACCTGGACCAGCCGTCGCTGGTGCCGTGGCGCTCCAGCGCCGCGGAGGTCCACCTGAAGCTCGGTGACCGCGAGCAGGCCCGGGTGCTGGCCGAGGAGCAGGCGGCGAAGCTCGGCCCGGGCTGCGGCGACCGCACCCGGGGCATCACACTGCGGACGCTGGCGCTCGTGGCCGACCCGGCCCGGCGCCCGAAGCTGCTGCAGGAAGCGGTGGACGTCCTCGAGAAGTCCGGCGCCAAGCTGGAGCTGGCCCGCACGCTGGCCGAGCTGAGCCGGGCCGGCGGGGACGTCACCACGGCGCGCACGGCGAACCGGGACGCCCGGGTGCTGGCCGAGGAGTGCGGCGCGGAGCTGCTGCGCAAGACGTTCCTCGACAGCGGGGAAGGCGACGTCGTGGTCACCCTCCGCGGCGCGGTCGCCCCCGCCGACGTCAAGCTGCTGACCGACGCCGAGCAGCGGGTCGGGTGGCTCGCCGCGCGGGGCCACACCAACCGGGAGATCGCCAGCAGGCTGTACATCACCGTCAGCACCGTGGAACAGCACCTGACGCGGGTGTACCGCAAGCTGAGCGTCAGCCGCCGCCGCGACCTGGCGTCGGAACCGCAGCTGCGGGTGCCGGAGCAGCAGGAGCGCCTGCCGGGCATGGCCCGGCCGCCGGTGGCGGTCAGCCACCGGGTGCCGGCGCCCCCGGTGCGCCGTCCACTGAGGCCGGTGCCGCCGGCCCGCTGACGTTGTCACGCAACGGAGCCGGGACCCACGCGGGTCCCGGCTCCGTTGCGTGCCGGGGAAACGACCCCTACCTTCGCCCCTAGGTTTTCCGCCCGCGTAGGGGATCCACGGCCCGTGACCATTGACTTCGCGGTGATTTCCTTGACAAAGAACCGGTGCGCCACGAGCGTGGACGTCGTTGCCGACCACCCGGACGCGGATTCGGCGGTACAGCGCGATTTTCGCGGCGGCAGGGGGCTCACCGAAGCTGCTCGCAAGGCGGCCGGACGACGCCACGGCGGGAGCTGCACCGGTAGCCATCGACACAGCGTGGCAAGGAAGGCACATTCATGGCGAAGCGTGCGTTGATCACGGGTATCACCGGGCAGGACGGCTCGTACCTGGCCGAACATCTGCTGGCCGAGGGCTACCAGGTGTGGGGCCTGGTCCGCGGCCAGGCCAACCCGCGCAAGTCGCGGATCAGCAGGCTGGTCTCCGAACTCCACTTCGTGGAAGGAGACCTGATGGACCAGGTCAGTCTCGTGTCCGCGGTGGACTTCGTGCAGCCGGACGAGGTGTACAACCTGGCGGCCATCTCGTTCGTGCCGATGTCGTGGCAGCAGCCCGAGCTCACCACCGAGGTGAACGGCATGGGCGTGCTGCGGGTGCTCGAAGCGGTCCGGATGGTGTGCGGCCTGGACAAGTCCCGGCCGACCGGCGGCGGGATGCGGTTCTACCAGGCGTCGTCGTCGGAGATGTACGGCAAGGTCGCCGAGACGCCGCAGAACGAGCAGACGATCTTCCACCCCCGCAGCCCCTACGGGGTCGCGAAGACCTACGGGCACTTCATCACCAAGAACTACCGCGAATCCTTCGGCATGTTCGGGGTTTCCGGGATCCTGTTCAACCACGAGTCCCCGCGCCGCGGCGCCGAGTTCGTCACCCGCAAGATCACCATGGCGGTGGCGGAGATCAAGCTGGGCCTGCGGGACAAGCTCTACCTCGGCAACCTCGACGCGGTCCGCGACTGGGGCTTCGCCGGCGACTACGTCCGCGCGATGCACCTGATGCTGCAACAGGAAACGGCGACCGACTACGTGGTCGGCACCGGCCGGATGCACTCGGTCCGCGACGCCGTCCAGATCGCCTTCGGCTCGGTCGACCTGAACTGGCGCGACCACGTCGTCGTCGACCCGGCCCTCGTGCGGCCCGCGGAGGTCGAGACGCTCTGCGCCGACCCGGAAAAGGCCCGCGCCGAGCTCGGCTGGAAGCAGTCGGTCGACTTCGTGGAGCTGATGCGCATGATGGTCGAGGCCGACCTGCGGAAGGCGTCGAACGAACACAAGTACAGCGAGCTGATGCTCGCCGGGAGCTGGTGACGGCCGTGGCTCCCATCCTGTTCGCCTCGATCGCCGACGCCGGCATGATCAACCCGCTGCTCGTCATCGCCGGGGAGCTCGCCCGCCGTGGCGTGCCGGACCTGTACTTCGCGTCCACTGAGGACCGCCGCGCCGACGTCGAGGCGATCTCCGCCGCCAACCCCGTCCGGTTCGTTTCGTTCGGGGAACGGCTCGAGCGCCCGCCGGGCGAGTGGGACCCGGACCTCTACGCCGCGGCGACCCGGCCCGCGAAGCCCGGCAGCCTCACCGCGCGGCCGCAGAACGTGATCGCCTACCTGAGCGGCGTCACCGACGCCGGGCTCATGGTGACCATGTACGAGCGGGCGCTGGCCGTCGTCGACGAGGTGCAGCCGGCGCTGATGGTCATCGACTCCTCCAGCGTCTACCCGACGGACGCGGCGATCGCCCGCGACATCCCGTACGTCTACAGCGTGCCCATCTCGGTCAGCGAGATCTTCGCCGAGCGCCTGCCGCTGAGCTACCCGAGCCCGAACACCGGGCTGCCGCGCTCGCTGGGCCCGCGTCAGAAGCTGGCCAACCTCTGGTTCCGGCTGCGGCTGCTGCACGGCATGCTGACCAAGGTGCCCGCGGTGCAGTTCACCAAGGCCCGCAAGGCAGGGGGAATCCTGAACGCCACGGCGGGTCAGTCCGGCTACGCCGACCGTGCCCGGGCGATCCTCGGCTATTCGGTGTTCGGCATGGAGTACCCGTTCGACGCGGCGCCGTCGCACCTGCGGATGGTCGGCCCGGTCGTGCCGCCGCTGCCGGAGGCGGTGGAGCCGGACCCGTCGCTGTCGGCCTGGCTGGACGAGCACGAGTCGGTGGTGTACCTGGCGTTCGGCACCCACATGCGGCTCACCGCACCGCAGGTCGCGGCGATCGCCGAGGCGGCGCGGCGGATCGGGCCCGAGCACCACGTGCTGTGGAAGCTGCCGAAGGCCCAGCGCGTCCTCCTGCCGGCGGACCTCCCGCCGAACGTGCGGCTCGAACACTGGGTCCCGTCGCAGTTCGACGTCCTGGCCCACCCGCACGTGCGCGTCTACTACCACCACGGCGGCGGCAACAGCGCGTACGAGGGCATCTCCTTCGGCAAGCCGGGGCTCGTGCAGCCGTTCTGGATGGACTGCCACGACCACGCGGCGCGGGTCCTCGACAGCGGCTGCGGGCTGGTGCTCTCGTACGAGGAGACGATTTCCGCCGCCGCGATCGTCGCGAAGCTGCGCCGGGTGCTGGAGGAGAAGGAGTTCACCGCGCGCGCCGAAGAATGGGCCGACCGCTTCCGGGCCGCGGGCGGCGTCGACGCGGCGGCCGACACCGTGCTGGCCGCTCTCTGAAGGGAAACGTATGTCCGTCAAGTACCCGGTGTCGCAGCCGTACCTGAACGGCGACGAGCTGGCGAACGTCACCGACGCCGTGACGAGCGGCTGGATCTCTTCCCAGGGACCGTACGTGGCCCGGTTCGAAGAGGCTTTCGCTTCCTACAACGGAATCGCGCACGGGGTGGCGTGCTCGTCCGGCACGACAGCGCTGACGCTGGCCCTGCGGGCGCTGGGCATCGGACCGGGCGACGAGGTGATCGTCCCGGAGTTCACGATGATCGCGTCGGCCTGGGCGGTGACGTACACGGGTGCCACGCCGGTGTTCGTCGACTGCGGCGACGATCTCGACATCGACGTGTCGCTCATCGAGCAGAAGATCACCCCGCGCACCAAAGCGATCATGCCGGTGCACGTCTACGGCCGTCGCTGCGACATGGACGCGATCATGGAACTGGCGTACGAGTACAACCTGCGCGTGGTGGAGGACTCCGCGGAGGCGCACGGCGTGCGGCCGGTCGGGGACATCGCGTGCTTTTCGCTGTTCGCCAACAAGATCATCGCCTCGGGCGAGGGCGGCATCTGCCTCACTGACGATCCCCGGCTCGCTTCGCAGATGAAGCATCTGCGGGGGATGGCGTTCAACCGCGACCACACGTTCCTGCACAAGAAGATCGGCTACAACTTCCGCATGACGAACCTGCAGGCCGCGGTGGCCACGGCACAGGTGGCTCAGCTGGACGAGATCCTGTCGCTGCGAGCATCGATCGAGTCGCGCTACGACAGCGGGTTGCGGGACGTGCCCGGTGTGACGCTCATGCCTCGCCGTGACGTGCTGTGGATGTACGACCTGCTGTGCGACCGGCGCGACGAGCTGCGGGCTTTCCTTGCTGCGGAAGGGATCGAGACCCGGGTGTTCTTCAAGCCGATGAGCAGGCAGCCGATGTACCTGGATCCGGTCTGGGTTTCCTTGAAGGCGAACCGGTTCGCCGAGGAGGGGCTGTACCTGCCGACGTACACGTCGTTGACGGAGGCGGATCAGGAGTACATCGTTTCGCGGGTGCGGAAGTTCTACGGGTGATTCGCTTGATCGGTAACTGTTCAGGTCGTTTCCGGGCCGCGAGGTGGCTTGTGGGATGATCTTGTTGTGGGGGAGGGTGTCCGTCCGTCGTATGACGAGCTGGCCGCGCTGGTCGCAGCGCAGGCGGTGGAGCTCGCGCGTGCACGGAAGGAGATCGCCGCGTTGCGGGCCGAAGTCGCCGCCCTCAAGCGTCGGTTGGGCGCGAACTCGGGGAACTCCTCGATGCCGCCATCGCCGGACCGGTTCAGCGAACCTGCTCCCAAGTCGTTGCGTGGCAAATCCGGACGCCGGAAGGGCAAGCAGCCCGGTGCGTCCGGCGCGAACCTGTCGCTGGTGAAGAACCCGGACACCATCGTCGATCACACGCCGTCGGCGTGCTCGGGGTGCGGTGCCGGTTTGGGCCGCGCCGGCCTGCTACGGGCCGAACGTGACCGCGCTGGCGGTCTATCTGCTGACCTATCAGCACATCCCGGCCGCGCGGACAGCGCAGCTGCGGGCAGACCTGCTGGGCTGCCAGTGCCGACCGGCTGGGTTGCCGGTGTCCTCACCCGGTCGCCGACCAGCTCGACGGGTTCGCCGAGCGGGTCGAGGCTGGCGCACCCGGCACGGCGCCCAGGCCTGGCTACGCGTCCGCGGCTACATCTCCACCGCCCGCAAAAACAGCCTCCACATCATTACCGCCCTGCGTGACGCCATCGCCGGAAACTCCTGGCTACCAACAACTATCGAAACGTACTGAACAGTTACCCCGATCGTGTGATGAACGTGCGTTCGATTCTCGGGTAGTTTGAAGGTATGTCCAGCGACGTGATGCAGCGAGCCGATGCGGTGGCCTTGGCCGACCGTATCGGTTCGCTGCTTGCGTGTATGCGTTCTGCTGAGGCTGAACTTGGTGCGCTGCTGGTGGAAATCGAGCAGCGGGGCGTGCTGGAGCTGTTCGGGTATCGTTCTGTGGCCCGGTT